>JAGLIN010000099.1 GCA_023142975.1 Candidatus Parcubacteria bacterium | reverse complement strand
TTAATGCAACAGACAGGAATGTCAGAAGCGGGAGATAGTATGGACAGCGATACATTAGAACAAGAAAGGGGAATTACAATTTATTCCAAAAATACTTCCGTTTATTATAAAGACACGAAAATAAATATCGTGGATACGCCAGGGCACGCTGATTTTGGTTCGGAAGTTGAACGGGTTTTGCGGTCTATTGACTCTGTGCTTTTAGTCGTTGACGCGCAGGAAGGTCCCATGCCGCAAACAAAATTTGTTTTGAAGAAATCGCTTGATTTGGGATTGAAACCAATCGTTGTGCTAAATAAAATAGATAAGCCCGCCGCCAGACCTGATGTTGTGCAGGAAATGGTCTATGAACTTTTCCTTGATTTAGGAGCAAGCGACGAACAGCTTGATTTTATAACGCTTTACGCAATTGCTCGAGAGGGGATTGCTAAAATAAATTTGGACGATGATTCTAAAGATTTAACTCCGCTTTTAGATACTGTTTTAAAATTAGTTCCCGTAGCTTCTGATGAAAAAGTGAACAGTAAGCCACTACTTGTGCAGCCTTTTAATCTTGCTTATGATAATTTTTTGGGGCGACTGGCGATTGGAAGAATTTATGAAGGAGAAATAAAAGACGCTTCTACAATAATTATTAAAAATAACGCAGGAGAAACTCGTGAAGGCAAAATTACAAAACTGTTTTCGTTTGAGGGACTGAAAAGAAAAGAAGTTCAATCAGCTAATGCTGGCGATATTGTGATGATTGCGGGACTTCCTGATATATTTATTGGAGAAACTATTTGCGAAGATACAGAACAAGAAGCTTTACCAGCAATTAATATTGACGAGCCGACAATTTCTTTAAATTTGTTTATCAACGATTCTCCGTTTGCCGGAAAAGATGGAAAATATGTGACAAATAGACAACTGAAAGAAAGACTTGAAAAAGAATTGGAAGTTAATGTTGGACTGAAAATTGATTTTTCGGCTGTTGATCATTATAAAATTTATGGCCGAGGTGAAATGCATATTGCAATTCTGCTTGAAAATATGCGCCGCGAAGGTTATGAAATGCAAATCTCGCAACCGCATGTAATTATTAAAGAAGAAGACGGCGTCAAACTTGAACCATTTGAAGAAGTGACTATTAATGTTCCCGAAGAAATGTCTGGAAGCGTGATTAAAAAACTTTCCAGTCGTCGGGGAAATATGACAGAGATGTTGCCAGAGCGTAGCGAGGTAAAAATTATTTTTGAAATTCCAACAAGAGGATTGCTCGGATACAGAAATGAATTCGTAGTTGATACGCGAGGAGAAGGAATTATTTACACGAGAGTTATCGGATTTAAGCCTTATGTTGGAGACATTAAAAAACACAGCGTCGGATCAATGATTTCAATGGCAACTGGAAAAACTCTCGGTTTTTCACTTTTTAATCTTCAGACCAGAGGAGCTTTATATATCGGAGCTAATACAGAAGTATACGAAGGAATGGTTATTGGAAATGTGTCAAAAGATAAGGACTTAGCTGTCAATCCAATTAAAGGAAAGCAACTTTCAAATGTCCGCGCCTCAGGAACTGATGAAGCGATTCACTTAACGCCTCCTTTAAAATTAACTCTTGAAAAAGGAATGAGCATTATGAGCGATGATGAATATTTAGAAATCACTCCAAATAGCGTTCGTTTAAGAAAACAGTTCTTAACTGAGAATGAGAGGGTTAGGGAAGGAAGGAAAAAGAAATAGAAAATTTTCTCTTGACAATATATTTATATGTGCTATTATCAACTTGTTAGTTTAATTACTATCCACTCTTAATTCAAGAGTGACAAATATTAAAAGCGTAGAGATA
>JAGLIN010000098.1 GCA_023142975.1 Candidatus Parcubacteria bacterium | reverse complement strand
GGCTTCAGAGTAGAATCTAGGAAAATAGCGTAAACGGTGTGATTGATTTTATTTATAAAGAAATAAGATTGATTGTGGGGTTCTTTGAAAATAAAGAGAGAAAAGTTATTTTTCGGGGCAGTAAGTTGATTATAATGAATTATAGTTAGCTTACTGTCTTGAAGAAAATTCATAGGGCTTAGCTATAATTTTTGATGATGGACAAGGGGGTATAATTATGAAGAATAATGATATGAAATCTTTAGCTATAATTACTGTAGCTATAATTATTGTGGCTGTGGTGATTATGATGGTAGCAGCCTATTTTGGATTAATTTCTGTTCTGTTTCTATTTGAGACTATTGTAGTTGTTACAATTGTTACCACTGGTTCAGTACTTGTGGTGGTTTATCTGAAGTAGGAGGAAGAGTAAACCAACAACAACACATTTTCTCTCTTTTTTCTTTTTTTCCACTTCACAATTATAAATATTGTGAAATGGAAAAAGGGAAATTAAATTTCAAAGTTCAGAAAAGCAGTTTTTGAAAAGAGCTGTTTTTTTGTTTTGGAGTGTTAAACGAGTCGCAACGAAGTTTGACTGAAGAACGATAAATTTTGGTTTTACGATATTTCAGTAGAACTTCGCTGCGGCTCGTTCTACACTCCGTGTTTTTTTATTTTCCAATCTCCTCAATATTCCCTTTCATATAAAAATCATTCTCATTTTTCTCATCATGCTTGCCTTCCAAAATTTCTTTAAAACCCTTAATCGTATCCGCCAGAGAAACATATTTTCCAGAAGTGCCAGTGAATACTTCAGCGACGAAGAAAGGTTGAGAAAGAAACTTTTGAATTTTTCTCGCTCTTGAAACAGTAAGCTTGTCTTCGTCAGATAATTCTTCCATTCCAAGAATAGCGATTATGTCTTGAAGATCTTTATATCTCTGCAAAATTTTCTGAACCTCGCGGGCGGTGTTGTAATGATCTTCGCCGACTATATTCGGATCTAAAACAGAAGAAGTTGACTCTAACGGATCAACCGCGGGATAAATACCAAGCTCTACGAGAGATCTTGCTAAAACCACTGTTGAATCAAGATGGGAGAAAGTTGTCGCTGGCGCGGGATCAGTTAAATCATCGGCTGGAACATAGACCGCTTGAACAGAGGTAATAGAGCCTTTATTTGTGGAAGTAATTCTTTCTTGTAGTTCTCCCATTTCCTCGGCGAGAGTTGGCTGATAACCAACTGCGGAAGGCATTCTTCCGAGAAGCGCGGAAACTTCGGAACCGGCTTGAGTAAATCTGAAAATATTATCAATGAAAAGCAAAACATCTTTTCCCATTTCGTCCCGGAAATTTTCGGCAATAGTAAGCCCGGAAAGCGCGACTCTTTGTCTGGCGCCGGGAACCTCGTTCATTTGCCCGAAAACCATCGCGGTTTTTTTCAAAACGCCGCTTTCTTTCATTTCGTGATAGAGATCATTTCCTTCTCTTGTTCTTTCGCCGACACCGGCAAAAACGGAATAGCCGCCGTGTTCGGTGGCGATATTTCTAATTAACTCCTGAATGAGAACGGTTTTTCCAACTCCCGCTCCGCCGAATAGTCCGACTTTTCCGCCCTTCGTAAAAGGCGCAATAAGATCAATCACTTTTATTCCCGTTTCAAAAATTTCTGTTTTCGTTGATTGATCTATAAATTTTGGCGCTTCGCGATGAATCGGCAATCTTTTTTTCGCGGTTTTTCCACCTTCTATTTCATCAATCGGATTTCCGAGCACATCAAACATCCGTCCCAAAACTTCTTCGCCGACGGGCATAGAAATAGGGGAGCCGGTATCTTCCACTTCCGCCCCTCTTTGCAGTCCGTCTGTTGAGCTCATAGAAACGGTCCGCACTCTGTTCGCCCCCAAATGCTGGACGGTTTCCAAAGTTAATTTTTTTCCGTCTGATGTTTTTGTTGTGATCGCGTTATAAAGTGCCGGCAACTGATCTGAAAATTCCACATCAACAACGGCGCCGATAATTTGAATGATTTTTCCTGTATTCATAGTTTTATATTGTTATATTGTTATATTGTTTTTTATGTCTGGAGTTCACTCTTTTAGAGTGTAAACTTTACAGACTAAAGTCTGAACTCCTATTTTTTAAAAATTGGGGTTTGGAAAAATAAGAAATAGAAAGGTGTTATTTGCAATTCTATTTCTATGGATATTCTTTTTCTTCTTTTTCTGGTATTCTTATTTTTATGGCTGGTAATTTGAGAATAAGCTCTCCCACTTCTATTAAAGGTATTTCATCTTTACTGATAAAAGGGAGAAAGGGAGAAACCTTTTCAGTTACATGTCCAATAGGGGTAAGGTATATGGTACATGTTTCAGAATTAATATAAAAAGTGCCAATATCACAATGTTTAAAATTTAAAAATGCTATGGCTTCTTTTATAGTTTCCTCTAACATTGTTCTTTCCGATTCTTTTTTTTCTACAGTTTCTTCTAATTCTGCCAAATCAATAAATTTTATTTCCCTTGCCATTTATTTTCCCTCCAGTATTTTTTTAAATACTTTTCCAAAACTCAATTTTTAAATTTTCAAAGTGCATCTTGGAAATTGAGTTTTGAAAGGAAGCAATTATAGCTTCCTTCTTGTTGTTTCGAAATGATAATCTAACTTTGTCAATTGTTGTTGATAAAGTTCCAGTTCCCTTTCTGTTCTGTTAAGTTCAGTCGTTATTTCTTTTTGCTGTCTTCTTATTTCGTGTATGGTGTCATGGGGATTTTTTATTCCTGTTATTTTACTTATTTTTTTCGCAAGTTCTACTTCAAGCTCTGTATCATACACATTAAATCCAAGATAATATGGCATTTTATGCACCTCCTTTTTTTAAAAATGAAAATAATTTTTCATTTCCAAAACTCAATTTCCAAATTTTCAAAGAACTATAGACATCACACCGTAGAAT
>JAGLIN010000097.1 GCA_023142975.1 Candidatus Parcubacteria bacterium | reverse complement strand
GCTAAGCCATAACAACCCATCATATCACATCCATGAAATTTGTCAAGATCCAACTACCAAAAACTCTCTCTCTCGCCATCACAGGACTCAAAGCGAATAAAACCAGAACGGCACTTTCAATGCTGGGGATTGTTATTGGTGTTGCGGCAGTAATTGTGATTGTTTCGGTGGGGCAGGGACTTCGTGTTTTGATAGTTGATCAAATCAATGTTTTTGGAGAAAATATGATGAGTGTTCAAGTCAAGGTGCCGGGAAGCGATTATGGGGCTTCATTGCAGTCAATGGTGGAAGGAACAGTGATCACCACTCTTAAATACGATGATGTGGAAGCGGTGCGGGATAAGAAAAGATTTCCTTATATTAAAGCAGTTTCTGGTTATGCGGCGGGGATGGAGTGGGCTACTTATCAGGAGAAGGAAAAACAGGTGATGTTCATTGCCAGCGATGCTTATTATCCCGATGTTGATGGGCAATTGAAAGTCGCGCAAGGACGATATTTTACGAACGAAGAAGAAAGAGGAATGGCAAAAGTCGCGGTAATTGGCAGCGCGGTTGCGGATAAATTTTTTGGCGAGGAAAATCCAATTGGCAAACAGATAAAAATTAAAAAAATTAATTTCAAAATAATTGGTGTAGTAGCAGACAGAGGAATGATAATGACATTCGATTATGATAATTTGGTTTATCTTCCTTTAAAGACCTCGCAGAAATTGATTACTGGGGTAGATCACCTTGTTGAGTTTGCGATGGTAATGGAAGACGATCAGCATTTCGCGCAGGCAAAGGCGGAGATTTCACAATTGCTTCGCGAACGGCATAATATTAGCGATCCCAGCAAAGATGATTTTGAAGTGATGTCAATGGATCAGATAGTTGAAATTGTAAATACCGTTACGGGAGTTATTTCATTGTTGTTAGGATTACTGGCAGCGATTTCTTTGCTTGTTGGCGGGGTGGGAATTATGAATATTATGCTTGTTATCGTCGCAGAACGGACGCGGGAAATTGGTTTGCGAAAAGCGTTGGGCGCCAGACAAAAAGATATTTTAAATCAATTTGTCACAGAAGCGGTTTTAATCTCTGTCTTTGGCGGATTGATCGGAATTATCTTTGGAATTTTTATTTCTCTTGTTGTAACTCTCGCCGTAAGAGCTTATGATTTTGACTGGCCATTTGTGGTTTCATTTGAAGCGATTATCATTGCTTTTATTGTTGCTGCAGGATTTGGAATTGTTTTTGGCTGGTGGCCCGCGAAGAAGGCAGCAAAGTTAAATTCTATAGAGGCGTTGAGGTATGAATAAAATAAATTTATTTTTTTGACAAGATCAAACATACCTGTTAAGATAATTTTATTGAATAAACTTATACGAGTATATTTAATTTTATTAATTAATTTTTGATTGGCGAAGATTTTGCGAAGAATCTAAATTTATTGAATTCTATGGTATTTTTTACTGATAAATTATCAATATTTACAAGCATTAAGTCAAACCTTTTTGTAGGAAAAGGTCTTATTAATTTTGTCAGCTATTCTATACTATTGTCATTTCGAACCCGTAGGGTGGGAAATCTATAAGCGTTATTATACGCAAGGGGTTTTTAAATAGTTTTGAGATCTATTTCCGAGGCTTCGGGATTTCGCTTATTTTGAGATGACAGAATAGGAAGAATTCTTAAATTTAGACATCGACATATTGGTTGATCAAATTTAGGAGAAGTAAAATGGAATTAATAGAGATTATGATCCCAGTTCTGATCGCTTTTAGCGCGGGCGCTGTTGCTGGGTATTTTGGCAGGCAGTTTCTGGCGCAAAAGCAAGTGGAATCAGCTGAAGCAAAAGTAAAGAAAATATTTACTGACGCGAAAGACGAAGCGGCGGAAATACTTTTGAAAGCAAAAAATAGCGCGGTTAAAACATTAGAAGATGCTAAGCAAGAAGAAGCGGAAAAAAGCAGGCAAATAATAAGAAGCGAGCAGAGATTAGATAAAAAGGAGGAAGCTCTTGATAGAAAAACTGATGAAATTGAAAAGCAAAAAACGGTGTTGCAAAATAAAGGAAGCCAAATTATGAAAATTAAAGAGGATGTGGATCGCATTAAGGAAGAGCAAATTAAAAAACTTGAAAAAATTGCTGACATAAACAAGGAAGAAGCGAAAGAAATTATAATCAATAAAGCTGAAAAAGATAATAAAGAGGAATTGATAAAAAAAATAGAGCAATTAAAAGAGGAAGGCGCTGATGAATTAAAAAAGAAGGCTAATGAAATAATTGTTCAATCTATTCAAAAGTACTCTGGCTCTCATACATCCGAGATAACAACTTCAACAGTTAGCTTATCAAGTGATGAAATGAAGGGAAGAATTATTGGAA
Organism: Candidatus Parcubacteria bacterium; assembly: GCA_023142975.1. Lineage (GTDB taxonomy): Bacteria > Patescibacteriota > Minisyncoccia > JAHIHE01 > JAGLIN01 > JAGLIN01. The sequence continues at coordinate 2,167 of JAGLIN010000097.1, read as the reverse complement.
GGGAAGGAAGAAACATAAAATCTTTAGAAAATCTTACTGGAGTTGAAATTATAATAGACGATACGCCGCAAACAATTACGATTTCTGGATTTGATCCTATTAGAAGACAGGTCGCGAAACTGTCTCTTGAAAAACTTATGGCGGATGGAAGAATTCATCCAGCCAGAATAGAGGAAGTTGTTGAGGAAATAAAAAAGAACATAGTTGAAAAAATCAGAGAATCTGGACAGCTGGCTATTTCTAATGTTGGTATTGTCGGGTTTAGTCCAAAGTTAGTTCATCTTTTGGGGCGATTGAGATTTAGAACGAGTTACGGGCAAAATGTTTTAATCCATTCGCTTGAAGTCGCGCATTTGTCAGCCTCTATTGCTTCCGAAGTTGGAGCTGATGTCACGGTTGCAAAAAAAGCGGGACTGCTTCATGATATAGGAAAAGCGGTTGATCACGAGATTCAGGGAACTCATATTGAAATTGGAAAAAATATTTTAAAAAAGTTCAACATATCTGAAGATATAATAAAAGCAATGCAATCTCATCATGAGGATTATCCTTATGAATCAACAGAGGCAATCATAATTAGAGTAGCAGATGCAATTTCCGCTTCGCGTCCTGGGGCAAGGAAAGACACTTTAGAAAATTATCTAAAGCGTTTGAAAGAACTGGAAGATATTGCTAATGAGTTTGAGGAAGTTGAAAAATCATACGCCATTCAAGCTGGTAGAGAAATAAGAGTTTTGGTAACTCCGGACAAGGTAGATGATTTAGGCTCGCTTAAACTTTCTAGAAAAATAGCCGATAAAATTGAAGAGAATTTGAATTATCCTGGAGAGATTAAAGTGCATGTGATCAGAGAGACGAGAGCGGTGGAGTATGCGAGGTAACTTATAACTTATAACATTCTGATTTTGTCATTCCTGCGGAGGCAGGAATCCAGTAAGTCTCAGTAAATAATAATTATTGCAATAATTTTGTTAAGTGAGACTAACTGGATCCCAGACATTTTTTTCCAAAGCTTCCCTGTCTGCCGACAGGCAGGGTTTTTAGAAAAAAATTCTGGGATGACAAAAAATAAATATTAAGAAATGAATATTTTATTTTTTGGCGATTTAGTCGGTAAACCAGCGAGAAAAGTTATTAAAAAAATCTTGCCTGTTTATAAAGAGAAATATAAAGCTGATTTGGTTATTGCCAATGGCGATAATTTGGCGCATGGGAAAGGAGTGACGGGAAATACTGTTAAAGAAGTAATTCAATACGGGGTTGATGTTATAACTTGCGGGGATCATGTTTGGGATAACAAGAAGCAGGCGATAGAAATATTAAAAGACAGAGAATATAATTTTCTCTGTCCAGCGAATCTTCCGATATTTGATATTAAAAAGGGTTATAAGATAGTTGAAGTTGGTGAAAAAAAAGTTCTAATTATAAATTTGATCGGTCGCGTGTTTTTTCAAAAATATCCCGACTGTCCATTCAGGGCAGTTGATAAAATATTGGAAGATAATAGAAATAATTTTGACACAGCTGTTGTAGATTTTCATTGTGAGGCAACAAGCGAGAAAAGAGCGCTTGGTTTTTACTTGAATTCAAGAGTTTCTGCTGTTTTGGGAACGCATACTCATATTCAAACTGCTGATCAGGAAATATTAAATGGCGGAACCGCTTATATTTCTGATGTCGGAATGGTCGGACCAGCGGATTCAATTCTTGGTTGTAAAAAAGATGTGGTAATAGATCAAATGCTGACACAAGTTCCTTTTAAATATGAACTAAGCGATGATAATGATATTTTAGTCAACGCGGTTGTTCTTGAGATAAATAACGAAGGAAAGGCGAAAAAGATAAAGAGAATAAACGAGAAGATTTTAGTCTAAAATAAAGTTTGCCTTATTTTAGGGATTTGTGTATAATTAAATTGTTACATTGTTATGTTGGATTTATTCTACGGCACTTTAGCGTACGGTCAGCAAGGTTTTAACTTCCTGAGAAGATAAGTAATTTTATTAGTTGGATTTCGTGAGGTTAAAACCTCACTGACCCTCAGCTAAAGCTGGGTAGAAAACGAAAAATCAATAATTAAATTTTAACTAAATAAAGAAAGGGGGTGGGACATAATGACAAAAGATGAAATTGTAGACGCCGTAGCGGCTAAAACAGATTCTTCCAA
>JAGLIN010000096.1 GCA_023142975.1 Candidatus Parcubacteria bacterium | reverse complement strand
TGTTTGATGGTGTGAGGTCTATAGTTCAAATATACAACCAGAAAATTGGACAGTTCTTGTAGAAAAAATACAAGAAACATACGATGAATTTGATGCATTTATTATTCTACATGGCACAAACACAATGGGATACACATCTGCTGCGCTTTCTTTTGCTTTAGAAAATATTAATAAACCCGTAATTATAACTGGAGCACAAGTTCCTTTGGGATATTTAGGAACTGATGCAGAAACAAATGTAGTTAATTCTTTGCGACTTGCTGTTTGGGAATATCATGAAATTAAGGGAATTGTGGCTGTTTTTGGGAGTAAAATTATTTCAGGAACGAGAGTTAAAAAGGGAACCGAGTTTGACTATGACCCTTTTAAATCTTTTCAAGTAGGTGCTTTGGGACAAATTGGGCGTTTCATGAGAATAGACGAAAAAGCATTAATGAAATATATCTCTTATTTATCAAAAGTTAAACCTTTAGCAATCCAATCAAGGATATTAAGCGTGAAAAAAGATTTTGACACAAAGAGTATCGCTTCGCTGACGGAATTTCCAGGAATGTCTGTAGATATTTTTCAATCTTTGGTTGAAAATAATAATATTAAAGCTTTTATATTTAGAGCTTTCGGTGCGGGAGATCCAAGCGCGTATTTGTTTCCTGCTTTTGAATATTTAAAGAAAAAGAAAATTCCGATTACAGTAACGACTCAAGCGCCTAATGGTTTGGCAAGTTTTCAAGTAAATGAAACAGGATTATACTTAAAAGATCATGATCTTGCTATACCCGCTTATGATATGAGCATTGAATCTATGACTACAAAACTTGGCTGGTTGCTTGCTCAAAAATTTAGTTATGAACAAATTAAACAAAAAATGATAGAAGATTTGCATGGAGAGATTAATATTGAAAACGAGTTAATATAAAAAATTATGGATACACGTAAGAGAACAATAATCAAAACAATTACCTGGAGAATAATTGCGACTTTGACTACAGTAATCACAATATATCTTTGGACCGGTGATTTGTCTGTTGCTCTTGGTTCTGGTTTGGTCGCAAATGCTTTGAAGACAATATTTTATTACGCTCATGAGAGAGTGTGGAATCGAACTGATTTTGGGAGGGAGATTAAATAATATAGTTATGATAAAAGAAAACAATAAAATTATTAAAAAGCTTGATGGGGCGAATATGGATATTGATTTAACGACCAAAGAAAAAAAGATTCATTGGAGTCAAGATAAATGTCCATGGAATGAAGTTGAAAAAACTGATAAACATAAGTGCGCTGTAAAAAATATTTCTATATGTCCATATTTTTGTGGAATAGAATATTTGGATAACGTTCTTTGCTGCTATCCTGGTGAAAATCCAAATAAAGGTAATGAGTAAAATTCCTACTGTTTATAAATTTAATTTTAACAAAAAACCTATGACAAAAATTGCGATCAATGGCTTTGGGAGAATTGGGCGACCAGCCTTAAAAATAATATTAGATAAACATCCTAATTTGGAAGTTGTCGCTATTAATGATTTGACTGATACAAAAACTTTGGCGCATCTTCTTAAATACGATTCTAATTATGGAATTTATGAAAAAGATGTCGCTTATAATGATGAACATATTATCATAGATGGAAAGCAAATAAAAGTGTTCGCGCAGAGAGATCCGGAGCTTTTGCCGTGGAAAGATTTGGGCGTTGATGTGGTTTTGGAATGCACGGGATTTTTTAGGGATAAAGAAGGAGCGAAAAAACATCTAAAAGCGGGAGCGAAAAAAGTGATTATTTCCGCGCCAGCGAAGAGCGAGGATATTAGCACTTTTGTTTTGGGAGTGAATGAAAAAAAATATGATTCTAAAAAAGACGATATAATTTCTAACGCTTCTTGTACGACAAATTGTCTGGCGCCTGTTGTAAAAGTTTTAAATGATAATTTAGGAATTGAAAAAGGGGTAATGACGACAATACATAGTTATACTAACGACCAGAAAATTTTAGATTTGTCGCATAAAGATTTGCGAAGAGGACGCGCGGCGGCGATGTCAATTATTCCGACGACAACCGGCGCGGCAAAAGCGGT
>JAGLIN010000095.1 GCA_023142975.1 Candidatus Parcubacteria bacterium | reverse complement strand
TAAAAGCAAAGCTTTAGAAAAAATGTCTGGGATCCAGTAAATCTCACTTAAATAGAATCATACAAAAAATATTATTTATTGAGATAAACTAGATTCCCGCCGGAGTTTATGCTTAATTTATTTCAGTGCGGGAATGACAGAAATTTCATAAGAAGCTAATAAGCTACAACCTAAAAAGCTAGCTCTACTTCCTACTCACGAAATAAAACTCCAACAAACATATTCCTACGATAAACAATCCCGCGTTCCATAATGTCAACATTCCAAAACTTTGTAACATTAACATTCCAACAAAAATCAACGAAAAAAACACTCCTTGACGAAAAGAATCGCCAGCTTGCGTGAATTCAATATTATTCTTGGATATTTTTTTTCTTAAATAAAATCCCCCCAAAGCAAAAAAGCTAGTCAAGAAAAAAAATAAACTTAAATAAAACAAAACAATCCCGACTAAATTTGTTGCTGGATTTACATAAGCAACAATAAGCGCCCAAGAAACAAAGCACAAAATAGTACTTGCCATCATTCCCCAAAGATAAGATGTTAAAGTCATAGCTGTTAAATTACAAATATTATATCTAATTAAATACTACTTTATTTTTGCTATAATTGCAAGAGAGATTAGCAGTATTGAGCAGTAATACTTAATACTTGCTACTTGCTACTTGCTACTTCGTGCTCTTGCTTTATTTTGATTTCTAATTTATACTAACACAGTGAAAAGTTATCAGTTATAAATCATCAATTGTTCGTTAATATAGCGGGGTAGAGCAGTGGCAGCTCGCGAGGCCCATAACCTCGAGGACGCAGGTTCGAATCCTGCCCCCGCAACAAACTGTCATTTTAACATATGAACATCCTAACATTTTAACAATTTTATAAATAACATTTGAACGTTTTTTATTTATTTTTTGTTAACATGTTAAAATGTTAGTATGTTAAAATGACACTCGGCAGGGTAGCTCAGTTGGTTAGAGCGCGGGACTCATAAGCCCGAGGTCGTGGGTTCGACCCCCACCCCTGCTACAAAATTAGTTAGAAGTTCGTAAAGTTATAAAGTTGAAAGTTATGAAAAAGCAAAACGCTAATTTTAACAAGATTGCTGATCTTCTTTTTGAAATTGGGACATTGCGAAATATGAGAAGAATGCATAGCCAGACACTTCCACAAGCAAATGACACAATCGCTTCGCATTCATTTGAAATGACAATTATTGGAATGATTTTAGCCAAAATGGAAAACGCGGATGAGAATAAAATTTTGAAAATGTGTTTATTCCACGATATCGCCGAAACAAGAACGGGAGACGCGAATTTCATTCATTCGCATTATATAAAAGCAGATGAGAGAAAAGCGATAGCAGATCAATATTCCGAAACTCCACTTGAAGAAGAAATAATTGAAATTTTAGATGAATATAATAAAAGAAAATCCGAAGAAGCAATTATCGCCAAAGACGCAGATTTGCTAAATCAAATTATTTCACAGTGCAATTACTTAAAAGATTCAAAAGATTTAAAAAGATGGAACAGACACAGTATTAAGGGATTAAAAACTAAATCAGCAAAAACTCTGGCAAAAACAATTACCAAAAGAAGCCCATTTGAATGGTTTTACAATTTTTCAGACGCCACGAAATAAAATACAATTGTCATCCTGAGCTTGTCGAAGGATGGTAGATTAGCTAAATTTGTCATAGTTCGACAAGCTCACTATGACAAATTTAGCTAATTCGTGATTTAAAATATTATAGGTTGATCTTGGGGGCGTAGCTCAGTTGGTTAGAGCGTCTGCCTGTCACGCAGAAGGTCGCGCGTTCGAGTCGCGTCGTCCCCGCCAATAAAAAATATAAAAAACGAAGGAAACATTTCAATATGTCACCTTCGTTTTTTTTGTATTTGCGATCAAGCATTTATTACCATGATATTTCTATTGCTCTGGCAGTATTTCCATAGAACCCAGTGGCTTTTATTTTTAAACTGGGGGAAGTACTCTCAACTTCAACAATATAAGAACCTAAACCAGCAATAGTTTCATTCAACAAATCTGGTCCGTCAACAATTGGATCTATATTGCCTTTTTTAATTTCATATAAAATTCTTTCAGTTCCCGAGTCAGCTAAAAAATACGCTTGAGTGAATTTCTCTACATTTTTTGTCGCCCTAATTTGTTTTGTTACTGTATTAGTTAAAAAAAGCCCGACAAACAAAAGCATCATCATAACAATCAACACCAGTAGCAAAGCCGCTTGTCCATTTTCATTCTTTATATTTTTTAAAATTTTATTACTCATATAAATACACCTTAATACAATCTCAAAGAAACACTATTTTGCAAAGTAAATTTTACATCAGATCCATCCATTGATCTTACTTTCATAACAATAGTAACGATCGGTTGCTTTTTAACTCCGGCAGGCAAGCCGTCAAATTCCTCAGTTACATAAAACATTATGTTTTCTATTCTTATGTCAGAAGAGCTTATGCTTGCTCCGTCTCGCGAAAGATACTTGCCTCCTGATGTGCAATCCCCAGTAGAATTAGCTTTGCAATATATTATTAGATCTGAATTATAATTTGTAAATTCTATAATATCATTCTCAAGATTCTCCTGAGTGGAATCCATCGCTTTCGCCATTCTCAACTCTCTGGAAATTATTTCCATTAAATAACCAGCTTCTCTCTGCGCCGTGTTAATCCCCAAAATTTTTCTCTGAGAATTGCTTCCGCTGACAAATATTCCAATCGCTACAGAAATTACCACCGCAAATATGCTCATAGCAACTAACACTTCTATCAAGGTAAGTCCGCTATTTTTTGTAATTGCTTTATTTTTCACTTTTGAAATTGTTAGAAAAATCGTTACTTAAAAGTTTGTTGAAATTAATCACCGCAAAAATACAATTAAATTTCATTAAACTTTCTGCTAAAAACAAAGTAGACTGAAAATGCTGGACGAGGTCCAACGAAATCAATACCACCCGTCATAAAAATACGCGGTCACTTCAGCAAGCTGAGTACCGCCAAATGAAACATGGGAAACCACTTCCATACATTCCGCTCCAAATCCAGCGCATTCAATTGATCCTGTCGCTTCTGTATTTATCGTCAAATATCTTTCAAACCCAGTGCCAGCGGCCGCGGTAGCGCCATTCAAATACAAATCATCATTAGTTAAAAAGACCTTTCTTTCGTCCGAATCGACAGCGGCAAGCACAACATCCCATCCTTTTCTTATATCTGTTGCATCTTTAGGAACAACCGCCACATTGCCAGTCGGAATGCCAGTCATCCACGGATCTGGAGGTGTTTTAAACCAGTTATTATCTCGTTGCTGTCTCACTATCTCTATCGACTCATTAGCAAGATAAACGGCAGTCAATTTATTTTTACTTTCAATCTCGCTTTTAATATTAGCGCTAAACAGCGAAATAACAGAAATAAGACCAATCGTGATAATTGCGACTGAAAAAGCAACTTCTATCAGGCTAAAACCTTTTTGACTCATATCAGCATTTTAATATTATTAGGACTTACGCGTTTGCTTTAATTTATTTTTCCAGAACTGCTAATACTAATAATTTCAGCGCCAGCAGGATTTTCAATTTTCACTTTAAGAATTATAAAGTTAACGCCATTTTTATTAGCATCATTTATATATACTTCTCCGTAAGGAGATGTAAAAACTACATCTACGGGGACGGGGCTGATATCAATACCATCTACCCTTAAGCTCTGAATTGTTACACCATCTGGAAGCTTTACTGTCTGAAATTCTTCACCTGCGCCGTCGTAAGCTTTATTATTATCTTTGTCAGCAAAAATAATATAGCTGTCAAAACTATTAGAAAATCTAATTCCATATCCCGGATTCGTACCTCCGGCATCTAAAGCTCCTAAGGCATAATTCTGCGCTATTTTTACATCATTAGCAACCTGCTTTGCTCCAAGAGATAATGCCTTTGAATTACGACTATTTGAATATTGCGCGATAACTATGGTGGATGCTACACTTACAATAACTATCACCATCATCAGCTCTATTAAGCTAAAACCTTTTTGACTCATATAAAACATTTAAATATTTTAACAAACCTGTTTATATAGCGGTACTATTCTAGATTCTCCTTTTTTGTCATTCCGAGCCCGCAGGCGAGGAATCTCTTGAATGTAATAAATAGTTTAATTTGTCCCATTTTCAACAGCTAATAGATTTCTCAGTCGTTGCGACTCCTTCGAAATGACAAAAATAAAAAAGGTGAATTTAAAATATTATCACTATATATTTTACATCATTATATATTTTACATCATTTCTGTCATTTGATAAACAGGCATTAAAATGGCGGCGACTAAAACTCCGACTCCCGCGCCTAGAACAAAGATTAAAATAGGTTCTATTAAAGCCATTAGACCATCAACCGCTATGTTAACTTCTTTAGTATAGAACTCAGATACATCTTTTAAAACAATCTCAAGCTTTCCTGTTTTTTCTCCTATTCTTATCATTCTTGGAACCAAAGGAGGAAGTTGGTCGCTCCTTTCAAAAGCATAGGCGACAGAACCTCCTATTTTTACCTCGTCAACGCTGCTATAAATTATTCCCTTATAAACCTCATTACCCACAACATCTCCAGAAATTTTCAAAGCGGTAATTATCGGAACTCCGCTTTTAATCAACATAGAAAGATTTTCCGCAAAACGCGCTACATAAAATTTTTGAAAAATAGAATTAAATTTCGGAATTTTAAAAATAAGTTTATCAACATTTTTCTTGCCTTTTGTAGTGCTTATATATTTTTTAATTCCATAAATTATGATAATCGTTGCTATCACTAATAAAATGAAATTATCTTTCATAAAGTCGCTCACCAAAATCAGGATTTTTGTAGGCAAAGGAAGTTCTTGCTCATTTTCCCTAAAAATAGCCGTTAACTGTGGAACTACAAAAGCCATCATCACGGCTCCGATTGTAACAAATCCTCCAATAATAACGCCCGGATACATCAAGGCATTTTTGACTTTACTGTTCAAAAGATATTGCTTTTCAATATAGTCAGCCAAATGTGAAAGCGATTCCTGCATTGTTCCAGACGCTTCTCCAGATTTAATAATGTTTATGTAAAAACTTGAAAATATATTTGGGAAACGAGACAAAGCGGAAGAAAAAGAAGATCCGTCATCAACCATATTAGCAATTACAAGCAGCTGGTCTTTAAAATAGCCATCCCCTTCTTGATCATGCTGAATTCTCAATGCTTCCACTAAAGGAATTCCAGCCACAAGCAAAATGGACAATTCCTTGGAAAACATTACTATCCTTTTAGAACTAACTCTATGCAAAAAAGAAAATATCTTGTTAAGGGATACCGCTTCTTTGATCGGCTTGATACGAACAACGACAAGTTTATGTTTATGAAGCAACTCTATTGCTTTCTTTTTGTTCTTAGCATCAACTTTGCCAGTTTGCTCTACGCCGCTTATTGTTATTGCTTTATATTTAAATTTCATTTTTTAAATTATTTTTTGTTTTATTAAACAGGATTGTCACCCTGAGCTTGTCGAAGGGTGGCTTGTCGAAGGGTGGCAGACTCGCTAAATTTATCATAGTTCAACCATTCGGTAAACTCAGGATAAACTGAGCTCACTATGACAGATTTAGCTGTTTCATAACTCAAGCAAACATCACAAAATATTCATTTCCTTTAACGCTCTTTTAAAAACATACACGGCTCGTTTTGCTTCTTCGCGATCAACTGTGAAATTTTCATCTAACAAAATTTTTTCTTTCAATTTATACGCCCAAACAATATCTTCCTTGAATTCCAATTGATTATCCGGAATTTTACTTAATTTCTTTGTTAAATTTTCTCCAGAAAAATTAGCGGCTTTTAAAACATTAGTAAATAACTCCTCAGCTAAAACAACAGCTTTTTTATAATCATCAGCGTCTTCGGATTCTATCTTAGAGGAAATAATTTCCCACTTGTTTTGAGTTTTCGTTTTTGGCAATTTTCCAGCCTCCTTTGCCTCTTCAATCGCTTCTTTTATTCTAACTTTAAAACCGCCTTCTACTCTTATTATAATCAAAATAATTCCAATTATAAATAAGAATGTCATTCCTACCATAAAATATTTTATCGCGCCATAGAAATATGGCCACCATAAAACATTTTCAATTTCTATAACTAAATCCCCCACTTCTATTCTTTCCACAGCCTGAGTTGTTTCTATAAAAAATTCAAACATAAAAAACTGGATATATATTAGGATGAAATCCCGCGTTAATAATAATCCTTAACAATCAATAACATACCATTCTCCTCCGATTGGATCTATATAGCCCATTGTAACTAAGATGCTGTCAATTATAGCCCAAGCGATAAATATCAGAAGAAAACCTAATAAAGTATATTTCATCATTGATTTTGCTTTCTCTATGGCTCCGCTGCTCCCAGCGGCAAACACATAAAGCAGTCCGGCAAAAGTAATCGCGATTAACGCTAAGACGGCAGAAAGTTTGACAAGAAATTCAATAATTAATTGTCCCATTAGAATTAACGAGCATGGATTGCAAGGAGCGCACTCATTCCAATCCTCAGTATTTGGATCATTCATTGATTTTCCGCAAGGAATTAAACCGGCCGAACCGGGAACCTCCTCACAGCCAGACGCGGTAATTGTGAACACGGAAAAAAGACCAACGCACAACACAATCGCTAAAATTCCTAAGATTATTTTATTTCTCTTCATAACTATATTATAAACTATTCTCGCTTTTTAGCAAAATAAAATTAGATTCAAATTCCTTGATATTAGAACTTCCTCACTTTTATCACTCTAAGCTAAATTTGTCATCCTGAGCTTGTCGAAGGGTGATAAATTTAGCGTGCTTCCCGCCCTTCGACAAACTCAGGGTGACAAAAAGTGAAGAAGTCCTTAAGCAAATCAATCACCTCCCAACTGACCAGTACTCAAATCCAATTTCTTTCATCTCGGAAGGACTGAATATATTTCTTCCGTCAATTATTTTCGGCTCGCTTAATAATTTTTTAACTTTCAAAAGATCCGTTTTTTTAAATTCATCCCAGTCAGTGGCAATAAAAAGCAAATCGCTTTTATCTGCTGCCTCATAAAGATCTTCGCAAAAAACGACTTTCCCGGACAATTCTTTCTTGGCGTTTGCCATCGCAATCGGATCATAGACCTTAACTTTTACTCCATTTTTTAAAAACATTTTTATAATTTCTACAGCCGCCGACTCTCTTATATCATCGGTGTTCGCCTTAAACGCCAAGCCCCAAACGCCAATGATTTTATTTTTTAATCCGCCTAACAATTTTTTCGCTTTTTTGACTGTCAACTGGCGCTGTCTGTTATTCACTTTAATGACTGATTTTAAAAGACAAAAATCGTATCCGTTAACTCCGGACGAATGACGCAGCGCGCGGACATCTTTTGGAAAACAGGAGCCGCCATATCCTATGCCAGCCTTTAAAAACTCTTTTCCTATTCTCGGATCAAGCCCCATTCCTTTTGATATTTCACCAACATCCGCTCCAATTTCCTCACAAACATTCGCAATCTCGTTTATAAATGAAATCTTCGTCGCCAAAAAAGCGTTGCTGGCATATTTTATCATTTCAGAACTTTCAAGTCTGGTTGTATAAATCAAAGCATTCAGAGGGCTATAAAGCTCTCTCATTATATTTTTCGCTTTTTCGTTTTGCGCGCCAATTATTATTCTGTCTGGTTTCATAAAATCTTCAACGGCAGATCCCTCTCTTAAAAATTCTGGGTTTGAAACAAGATCAAATTGTCCATCGTAATATTTACTGACAAGATTTTTAATTTTTTCGCATGTCTTGGGAGGAACGGTGCTTTTTATGGCAACGACGGCATATTTTTTTAAATTTCTGCCAATCTCTTCTGCCACTTTTTCAACATAAGACAAATTTGCCTCTCCGTTTCTCATAGCTGGAGTTCCAACAGCTATAAAAATAATTTCGCTCTGTGGCAACGCTTTTGTTAAATCCGTTTCAAAAAACAGTTTTTTATTTTTTATATTCTTCTTAACTAATTTATCAAGTCCCGGCTCATAAAAAGGAACTGTCCCTTTTTTTAGATTTTTTATTTTCTCACAATCAAGATCAACACAAATTACATTATGCCCAATCTCCGCTAAACACGCCCCGCTCACAAGACCGACATAGCCAGTCCCAATAATTGCTATCTTCATAGATTAAATTTATATTCTGTTTCCATAAATAAATTATAGCACACAATCGTAGAGACGGCGATTTATCGCGTCTCAACCACGCGCAATGATATAAATTATAACAATCGCGCGAACCGAGACGCGATAAATCGCCGTCTCTACGGATTCAAAAACACCCCTGATTTCTCGGGGTGTTTTTTTAAAATCTGTTAATTCGTTAATCTTTCAATTATAACGACATCACATCAGATCCAGTTGTGTAGAGATCCATTTCTCCTTGATTAACGCTGTAGATTGCTGCGTCTGATCCTCCGTGAGCGAGGAAGTCTTCGGCAGTCATATTGATCCAATGTTTTGTTTGATCGCCGTTGATTTCATATACCTTATCCGTTGGTCCGGGAGTTCCGTTCGGTCCCGTGTTTACTCTCGCCCAGCCTGATAATGAATAGTTGGTTAGAGAATCAACTTGTTTCAGGTTATTCCAATCAAGATGACTATAATAATCAAAAATCTCAAGAGATACTATATGTCTGATATATTTAGTGTCTCCTACTACTTTGACAATATAGACTGCGAAGGGATTGGATGAAGTTTTGCATTGGACGATATCGCCGTCAAGGACTTCGGAATAAGGAGTAATGGTATCAGCGGGAGTTGTTGTTTCGCCAGTTTCTTCTTCGGCTGTTTCTTCTTCAACTGCTTCTTCTTCGCCAGTACCCGTTAAAGTAATAGTATCGGAAACAGCGGTAGAAACATTATTAGATGAATCTTTAAACTTGGCGTAAACTGTCTTCTCCGCGTCGCCAGTGGTTAGTGTCCATTCTTTAGAGGTGGCGTAGGTCTCCCATTCAGCATCAGTAAAGTCAACATCGTTGGCAATCATCATATAGCTCGCGCCTGTCGCGCCTAAGGTTAAGGTAACGCTCGTCGTTTCTGTTGTTTCCGCTCCGTCGGCAACGCTGATTGAAGTGCTTGTTGGAGGAGTTGTATCGGCTGGAGCTCCGCCCCCACCGCCTCCGCCTGTGCTATAAGTACATTGACCAGAATTCGGTGTCAAAGTAAGATCACCTGCCGATGATCCCGTTGCAAAGGTAATGGTTACCGTATCTAGAAGCGCAGAACTACAAGTTTGCGAAACAGTCACGCCAGTAACAGAACCACTAATGGTTATACCCCTCGTCGCAGAAGTTACGGTAAAAGTACCTGCTACGGCAGGAGTTGTAATAACAACACTATCAGCATTGACAACTAATCCACCGTCTGTTGAGCTGGCGCTTATTGTGAAGTCAGCACTTGATAAATCAATAATAGTAGCGGCACTATAGGTATTAACAACAAGAGCATCTACTGAACTGGTTGCTCCAAACATCATCACTAAAGCGAAAACCAACCCGATCTTTAGTTTATTTTTTATCATATTATTTATTATTAATCTTCTTTAAATTAAGAAGTTTTTTTGTTCATCCTGCCCGCGTCGTAGAGACGCCGATTTATCGCGTCTCGGTTCGCGCGTCCAAACAATTTGTATTCTCGCGCGTCGTAGAGACGCCGATTTATCGCGTCTCGGTTCGCGCATCCAAACAATTTGTATTCTCGCGCGTGGTAGA
>JAGLIN010000094.1 GCA_023142975.1 Candidatus Parcubacteria bacterium | reverse complement strand
TCGGCTTCAGAGTAGAATCTAGGTATAAGGAGAAATATAAGGAGAGGGAATTCTATGACAAGACAAGAATTGTGCGCAAAGTTAAGAAAAGATGAAGAATGTAGATCTTGCTGCACTGAAAAATATGTTAAAATCTGCAATAAACTTGGATCTTGCTCAGCTTGAAAAATTATAACAAGAACTGCAAAATAAAACTTTCAACTTTTTAAGAGAAGTTGATTTTTTTATTTAAAAATAGTCTTACATAGAAAATTGAACAAACAAGAGACTTTAATCTCCTCCAATGTCGTAAAAGCTACCTTGTGCGACATTAAGTATATTTTTAAAACTCGCTTCTTTGGCGAGTTTTTGGGTATATGACTAGATTATTTATGTATGGCTTGGTTGTATTGCTTTTAAAATTTGTGGCAATAGTTATTTTCTTTCGTTTAATTGCTTCTTTAAATCTTCTAAAATCACTTTTTTAACAACTATTTCTCTTTCAAGAGATTTTTTATATTTCTTACTTAATTCTTTATATGCATCGACTATTACTTTGAATTCTTCTAAATAATTCTTTATGATACCGCTTTTTTCATCTCCTAATTTACTTTGTTTTTTAATTATTTCATCGTATCGACTTATTAATATGTTCCTTTTGTTTTCATCCTGAATTTGTTTTAAACGTTTTTCTACCTCTTCCTCGATCATTTTCTCGGGACTTTTTAATTCACCTTTAATCCCAAAAAAATTAAATCCTCTTAATGAGAAAAACAAATATGTAAAAACTTTTCGAAAAAAATAGAAAGCTAAAAAAAATACGACAGGCCAAGCCAAAATATCAATTATTTTTAAAAAATTACTTAATGATAATTCTTTATAAATTGCAATCAATAATAATCCTACTGTAATTTCTGCAACAACAAGGGTCAGCAGGTCAATTCTTTTATTTAATAATTCTTTTATTCTATTCATTTTTTAATTTTATCTTCTTTTTTTATCCAATCCTCCCCTTCCCCACCCATTTCCTCAAAACCTCCGGCACAATTATTGTACCGTTTTTTTGTTGGTAATTTTCCAAAATAGCAATCATCGGACGGACAGTTGGCAAAGCAGTATTGTTTAACATATACACAAATTTTTTATTGCCATCTTTATCTTTATATTTCACATTCAATCTCCTCGCCTGCCAATCTAAAAAATTAGACGCCGAACCCGTTTCGCCGTAACTGTCTCTGCTTGGCATCCATGCTTCTAAATCAAACATTTTATATTTCCCCGCGCCCATATCACCTGTGCAGATCTGCAAAACGCGATAAGGCAAGTTTAAATCCTGATGTAGCTCTTTAGATATTTCCACCATTTCTTTTTGTATTTTATCAGATTCTTCAACATCAGCTTTACAAATGCAAACCTGCTCAACTTTCATAAATTCATGAACGCGATAAATTCCCTTTGTATCTTTTCCATAACTTCCGATCTCGCTTCTATAGCATTGTGAAAATCCGCAAATTTTCAAAGGCAGATCTTTTTCGTCTAAAATTTCATTGGCGTAATAAGCCAAAAGGGATGGTTCGGCAGTCCCGACTAAAAACTTATTTTCTTTTTTCACGGTGCCATCAGAGAGAATTTCATCGTTGGCGATTTTGTAAATTTCATCAACTTCAGAGTTATATTCTTTGCCGGCAAAATAGCCGCTGCCAAACAAAGCAAACTCTCTCACCAAAGTCGGCGGAATCATCGGCGTAAATCCTTTGCTGATTAATTTTTCCAGCGCTAACATCATCAAACCCATTTGCAACATCACCGCTTCATTTTTTACATAGTATCCCCTATACCCCGCCGTTTTTACACCGCGTTCAAAATCAATCAAATCTAAATCTTTAGCTAATTCCAAATAACTTCTTGGCTTAAAATCGAACTCTGTCGGTTCTCCCCATTTATAAACTTCTATATTATCATTTTCATTCTTGCCAATAGGAGTATCAGGAGACGGAATTGTTGGGACTTTTATCATCAAATCTAAATACTCTTTTTCTATTTTTCTAAATTGCTTCTCAATCTCAGCAATTTCAATTTTTATTTTCTTGCCTTCTTTAATTTGCTCTTCTGTCGGCTTTCCGATTTTAACTATTTTCGCCAATTTATTTTTTTCCGCTTGTAATTTTTCAATTTCATTTTGCAGCTGCTTTTTTTCTCCATCAACACAAAGCAATCTCTCAACATCAAGATCAATATTTTTATTTTTTGCTGCTTCTCTAATTTCCTCCGGATTTTCTCTAATAAATTTTATGTCTAACATAATTTTAATTAATCTTTGTTAAGTCCCCTCTTAAAACAATCGGCTGCATCGCTTTAATTTCATCAGTATAAATCATTTCCGGAATATCGTTAAATAGAAATATCTTTTTATTCAAAACATGCGCAAATCCCATTTCCAAAAAAGAATTCCCACCGATGTAATTTTTAATGTTGTTTTTCTCCGTATTAATTACTAAAACCGCATCAGCATTTTTTATTTCATCAAAATAATCACGGATTAAATCGTTGTCGATTTTATTTTTTGTTGATTCGTAACTGGTTTCGCTTGTTAAAATTTTCTCCGCATATTCCTTTGTGTTGCGGGGAAGAATAACTTTGTAATTTTCTTGTTTCAGCTTATTGGCAATTTTAACCATTTCTTTCGAGAAAGCCATACTCCCGCAAATCACTATTTTCATTTTGTTTAAATATTATTGTGTTTAAATTATTTTGGTCGCATCAATGGAAAAATTTGACACTCTCTAATTGGCTTGTTCATCAAGAAGCTAAACAATCGCTCGCTAAATCCATGACCAGAAGTTGGGGGCATACCATATTCCAATGCTTCAATAAATTCTTTATCCATCATTTGAGCTTCTTCATCTCCGGCATCTCGCAATTTTTGTTGAATTTGAAATCTCTCCTTTTGATCAATTGGATCATTAAGTTCGCTGTAGCCCTGTCCTACCTCTGAGCCAGCAATAATAAAATGAAATCTCATAACAGTTTCCGGATTATCAGGTGAAATTTTAGCCAATGGCGATGTTATTCTCGGTTCATTAATAAGAATAGCTGGTCCGCCGATATTTTTCCGACAGTGTTTCCAAAGAGTATCGATTAACCTTCCTTTGTCGGCAATATCAACTTTTACTTTAAGTTGTTTTAGTTTGTTAATTATTTTTTTAGAATCATCTTTCCAAATATTTATGCCAGTTTGTTTTTCAACTTCTTCTGCATAGTCAATTATCGGCCAACTCTTTCCCAAGTCTACCTTGAATTTTCCTATCTCAAATTTTAAAGTGCCAAATGTTTTTTTTGCTACATAGCAATAACAATCGCGAAGAAACTTATACATATCTTCGTAATCACTATAAGCCCAATATGCTTCGCATTGAGTATAGTCTTGCAAGTGTTCCGCTGATATTCCCTCGTTTCTAAAAATTCGTCCAATCTCAAAAGTTTTTTCAAAGCCGGCCACCATCAATCGCTTTTGCCACAATTCGCCAGCGGAAATGCGAAGATAAACATCCATATCTAAAGCGTTATGATGAGTAGCAAAAGGTTGCGCATCCGCTCCTCCGACGGTGTTTTCAAGAACGGGTGTTTCCACTTCTAAAAAGCCATGCTTAATATGAAATTCTCTAATCGCGTTCCAGAACACCGCTTTTTTTTCTACCATTTCTCGCACCTCATTATTAAACATAATGTCTAAATATCTCTTTCTGAACTTCTCCTCTTCGTTCTGTAGCCCATGCCATTTTTCCGGCAAAGGCAAAAGTGACTTAGTTAAAATTTTATATTCGTTAATATTCAAAGTCCGCTCCCCTCTTTTTGTTGTGAATAAAATTCCCTTTATTTCAATAAAGTCGCCAACATCTAAATTTTTAAGCGTTTCATATTTTTCTTTTCCAATTTCATCACGCTTAAAAAACAGCTGGATCTGTCCGCTTTGATCTTCAATATTCGCAAAAGTCAATCCGCCATGGGCTCTAATCATTCTTATCCTGCCCGCTAAAACGAGTTCTTTTTCTGCTTTAAAAAACTTGTCAAAATTATCAAGAACCTGTTTTATAATATGCGTTCTTTCACATTTTGCTGGATACGGATCAATGCCAGCTTTTTTTATTTTATTTAATTTATCAAGCCGCGCTTGCTTTAATTTATCTATCATCGTTTTAATTTTAGTTTAACACTACTTTAAATATACTATTTTAGTTTAAATTAGTCAAAAAAAATGAGCCCTGAATTTTTCAAGGCGCTATTTTAAATTTTCTTGTTTTGGTCTTGTATTGTTGCAACTACAACAAAATAAATTATCGCCATGCCAAAAGGTACGGAAGCAGCAATAAATCTAATTATATTTGGTATATGTTGCGGAATGTTTGCATAAAAATAAAAACCAAATAAAAATGCAAACAAGACAAGTGCAAATGCAGAAAATCCTTTTTTATTTATTTCTACAAATCCCATGCTGTCAAGCCTCCTTTTTGTATATTATACTACACTACAAACATTAAGCAATCGTCATCTCTTTGTAATTAATTATGAGATATTTAAAATTAAATATGTCATTTTTCCCTTCGGAGTTTCAACTTCAACTTTATCATTAACTTTATGTCCCAAAAAAGACATCGCGAGCGGTGATTCATTGGAAATTCTTCCTTCTGATGGATCAGCCTCATTTGAACCAACGATAGTAAGCGTCCGTTCAATTTTTCCATTCTTCACTTTTATTGTAGATCCAATATTTACGACATTGGATTTTGAATGGCGATCATCAATGGTTTCAGCATTCTTAAAAGTTTCTTCCAGCTCCGCAATTCTTGATTCATTAAGCGCTTGTTGCTCTTTCGCCTCGGAGTATTCCGCATTCTCACTCAAATCTCCCAATTCTTTTGCGTTTTGAATTCGTTTTGATATTTCCTGTCTTTTTAGTGTTTTCAAATAATTAAGTTCTTCTTTTAATTTTTCCAAACCATCTATTGTAATAAATTTTTTTGCCATTTTTTTATTTTATCTGATTATTTTGTAAAGTTTCTAAAATTAGTAATTTATAAAATTAAAAACCCACTAAATCAAGTTGGGTAAAAATTACTTGTATTATAATATCACATTGAAATCGTATGTCAACCCCATAATTTTAGTTCTTGTTTCAAGTTCTGATAATAATTTGACATCATTTTGTGGATCAGTCTTAGTTTTATAATGTCCTATATTTATGAATTAATTTTTATAATCAAATAGCTGTTTATTAGCAAAAATATCTGGATTATAAAAATAATAAAAACTAAAAAATAAGCCGCTAATTTTTCCTTCAAATATAGCAAGTGTCCTAAAATCAAATTTATGATAATTATGATCAGTCCAGACAATGGAATTAAATAAATTTTTTCATAATCACCGAGATAATCAACGCCAAAAAATAAATTATAATGTAAGATAATAGGATAAGTATTTTCTTTTTGATTTTGTAGAAGAAAAACCCAAATGAAAACATTTAACAAGACACTCGAAAAAAGAACTGCCATTATTTGTTTATCTTTCCAATAAGGCCTAGCGACAATTATTTTACACCCGCTCAATAAAAAATTCTTCAAAATAACAATTCTTCTGAAAACAATTTTTGTAAATTTTTCTTCTTCTTGCATATTTTAATCGTATTATTTATATATAAAAACTAAATATATATCCTATTATAGAAAAGAGCGCTATAGCCGGAAGAGCTGGCATCGGTTTTTTTTCTTTTTGATTTATAAAAATTATATGATTAACAGCAAATCCAATGACTGCTCCGAAAATTATGAATAAAGAAAATTTAATCCCCTGCGAAAAAGCTGACATTGCAAAAAAGATTGGCAAAGCCAAATCTCCCGTTCCTAAAAAAATAAACTCATTTTTATTTTCTGGTTTTATTATTTCAAATTTATTAAACCATAAAGAAAAACTTCTCGGAACTACAAGAGCAAGAACCGTTCCCCTTTTAGCCATTCCCCTAAAAAGTTTGATCATATGGCGGGTTTTATATACGGCAATAATATCATAAACAGAAAGAAGAATCAATATTATCAACGCCATTAACGGTTCAACGCTCATTCCTAAACTGGCGGCAATTCCCGCAATACCAATTATAATCGCAATATTTTGCGTCCAGATTCTTGGGTAAATAAATCTTAAAGCGACAATGGCGATAGCGCCTAAAAAAGCGGTGAATTTAACAAAAATAATTCCCAGAGGTCCTTGCGCGCCAAAAATTATCGCCCCAGAAAAGAAAACTTCAAACATAAATTTTCCTTTGGATATTTTTAGAAAGAGAAGCATTAAAAGGGTCGCGATTAAAAAGGACAATAGAAATTGAAACACGCCAATTTCTGCCGGCTGATACGGCGGAACGGGTGATGGCGGGACATAGATAGATTGAACGGGCTCTGAAGTGTAAATAACTTTTCCAGTCGTCATATTATGCGCCGTTGCCAAGGAAAGAGA
>JAGLIN010000093.1 GCA_023142975.1 Candidatus Parcubacteria bacterium | reverse complement strand
CAAGACTAACTGGAACTTCGCCCTTAGATATTTTCTGCGCGAGCCCTTGAACGATCGCGGTCTTCCCGACTCCCGGCTCGCCAACAAGAATCGGATTACTTTTCGTTTTGCGGCTCAAAATATTTATCGTTTTCTTTATCTCTTCGTTTCTCCCTATAATCGGATCGATATTCTTCTTTTCAAATTCATTTATTAAATCAACGCAGAAATATTCCAGGGCGGATTGCTTTTGATTCATTGAAGGATTTTCTATCGCCATCCCGCTATTCATGCCGCCCATAATATTTCCCGGAACAGGACCGGTAGAACCTACTTTTTGAGTTTTCACTGAAAGATCAAAAAGATCAATAATATCAGAAAATCGAGACGAACTTTCCATTAACGCTTTTAATTTTTCCTGTAATTTGCCTTGCTTAATTCCCAAAGAAAAAAGAATTGCTGATGTTTTTTTATTCTTGCTGATTAAAATTGAATAGAGCAAATGTTCCGTGCCGACATAATTATGCTGATAACGACTAGCGACCAGGACAGATTTTTTAAACACATCTTTAAGATCTTCCGACAACTTCGGACTCCACTTTTTTGTTTTCGGAATCTTATCTATGATTTTCTTTAATTCTTTTAAATCAATTTTTTCGCCCGCGAGAACGCTTGAGCCAATGCTTCCTTTCTGGGCTATTATTCCGAAAATAATATGTTCTATTCCAATTGACTTATGCCCAAACTCCCGCGAAATCCCCTCCGCCGCGCTGATCACGCTTTTCAAATGCGTGGTGAATTTGTTTTGAATTTTTTGTGGAAAAATGTCCATAATTTGTTTAAGTTAGAAATTTATAGTTTACTCTACTATATTTAAGCAATAAAATCAAGGGTTGACAAGTTTTTGATTTGGGTGTATAGTGCTGGGTTGTTCTTTGAAAAGATATTTCCTAAGGATATTTGTATAAATTTTTAATTTATGCAGGTATCCTTAGGGAAACATTCCAAAAAATGGGATGCAGTTATGTAGAATATCAGGGAATGATATATTATGAGCAAAATAAAGGGAATGAGAATATTGGACGGTTCAAGTGAATTACCAGTGAAAAAAATACTTCCTGAGAGACGAAACTTGGGAAAGAAAATAAATAACCAAAAAACTATCGGGAGAATAGTTTGGTTAGACTTTTTCAAAAAGAAACTAAATACAAGAGGAGCACAGATGGTAGCGTCTTATAGTGGGAACTTCGTAGTTCCTGATAGAGATGGATATAAGCCGCAACTTCTAATGCCACATCCCTGCCTTTGTCCTCAAAGCAAACCACTTTTTACCACAAGATATTTTGGAGATATTTATATTATTAAGGCTCTAAAGTTTGAAGTGGAAGAGAAGTATGTAAATGGCACCAAACTTATCGTTATAGACTCAGAGGTGTCAATTGGCTATGACAAGGCAAAGGAGAATAAAGTGGTAATTATGTTCAGAGATGATAAGTGCCATTTTGTTTGGATTGAAGATGAGAAAAAAAGGATGTCTGTTCTATCTGCTTTAAACCACGCAGAAAGAACTGCGCAAAACACGAAGAATTCATGGACTCATAGATACAATAGTGGAATTTTGAAACCACCAGAATATTCACTCAGTAAAGATGAAATTACTGAGATTGTCTCAGATGTCTTTGACAAATCACTCAGTCAGCTTATAAAAGAAGCTGGCGCAGTAGTTGTTAAAAAAGATGGGCAACAAATAATCACAATGGGAGTAGCGTAGCAATCTCCCTATTTTTTTATTTAAAAACCTTGACAAACCCCGATTTTAGTTCTACGCTTTTTATATAGTTGGTAATAACAGTTGATAATCAAAAAACAAAAAAATTAAAGGAGGAGAGATTGATGAGTGATGGAAATGGAAGAGAAAATAAAGCATGGGTAAGATTTGATGAAAAAATAGAGATTAAAAAAAGAAAGATACCAACAGCAAAATATAAAGGGGCTTTCTTTATCCCAAAAAGAGGAGTTTCTGTTCATAAAAGAAAGACAAGTCTTGTTCATTTTTATGTATATCCCTCTTTTTACCTTGACGGAAAAGCTATTTATTCCGTTGAGATAATAAAGTCGGAAACAATAGGAAGAATGGAAGTATTTAGAAATACTTATATTTCGGACTGCTTGTTTAAAAACTTTAACGGTAACGAAACTGTGGTTATAATCAAAGATCCTAATTTAGAGAAAGGATATGAAACATCTCTATTAAGAGTAGTGAATTATAACAATAATGAAGAAATCGCGAGATTTATTCAAAAAAGTTTTTTGGATACAAAAGTCTGGATCAATAGAAATGGAATCGTTGAAGCGATAATAGGAGCTTCAGAAAATTCCTATCTAAAAAACAACTTTCTGAAACATCTATCCGATTTAGTTTCAGAATTATCAGAGACATAAGTCTCTGTTCTTTTTTTATTTAAGAATTATTGACAAATATATTTGTGCGGGTATAATACAATGTTGTTGGTAGAGTTATTGACAACTTATGAATTATTACAAAAAGATGAGGAGATGAGATTTAGAT
This sequence comes from Candidatus Parcubacteria bacterium, assembly GCA_023142975.1. Taxonomy (GTDB): domain Bacteria; phylum Patescibacteriota; class Minisyncoccia; order JAHIHE01; family JAGLIN01; genus JAGLIN01. Next base: position 8,323 of record JAGLIN010000093.1, on the reverse strand, counting down.
GGCAAGAATGGAAAGAAAAATTATTAAAGGAAGCGACAGAAAAAGAAAATTTCCAACAAGTTATATGGTTTTCATAGTAGAAGATGAGAACGAGGAGGAGAGAAATGTAGAAATCAGTACGGAAGAAGTTTTATATGTAGATACAGAAGTGACAGAGGAAGATATTGCTTTCGGAATAATAATTGTTAAGACAAATCAGCCTTCTCTAAAGGTAAGCCCGGGAGAAAAACAAATATTCGTTGTTAAAAAACCAAACAAAACGGATATATTTCTTTCAGACAAAAAATTGTTAAGACGAATTGCAAACGATCTAAATCAAAAGTTGAAAGGTAGCTGGGCACCCAATTCTTGGCACACCGATCAGGATTTAACAATTATAAGCGCCCTAAAGAGGATAAGCAAGAAAAAAATAAATAAACATGTAATCCCTCTAATCAAAGAGGTAATTAAAAATTATACTGGAGATGAGCGCTTATAGCCATCTCCCTCTTTTTTGTCTAAATTAGCAGAAAACAATATTTTCTGTTAGAATAAAAATAATGGAAAATAAAAATCAAGCATTAAAATTTGCGATAAAACTTTTAAGCATCAGGAAGAGGTCGGTTTTTGAAATGAAGATTAGATTGAAGCGGAAAGAATTTGAGGGTAATATAATAGACGAGGTTGTGAAAGAACTGACAGAATATAAATATCTAAACGACGCAGAGTTTGCGGAGGCGTATATTAACGATCGGATAAATTTTAATCCGCGGGGGAGTTTTTTGATAAAGAAAGAATTAAGAGAAAAAGGAGTCGCGGAAAATATTGTTGATCAGAAAATAAAAGCACTATTCCCCGAAGAAAAAGAAATGGAATTAGCGAAAAGAGCGGCGGAGAAAAAGATAGAGAGTTTAAATAAAGATTTGGAAAAAAATAAAATTTACCAAAAAGTCGGATCGTATTTACAAGCGAAGGGATATTCCGGTTATATTATTCGAGAGGTTTTGGATGATATATAATTAATTAAAAATCGTTTATTAACAAACTAATGAATTTCCTGTCATCCCAGAATTTTTTCTGGAGCGAAGCGTAAGAAAAAATATCTGGGATCCAGTAAGTCTCACTTAACAAAATTATACGAAAAATATCATTTATTGAGACTTACTGGATTCCCGCCTCCGCGGGAATGACAAATAGAAAAATTCTAAATATCTTAATTTTATTTTAAAATGTCAAAATCAAAAAAGAAAAATAAAATAAACAAAGAGACAAAAATAATTATTTTATTTTTAGCGCTAATCACAATAATTATTTCCGCAATCACGATATATTTTAATATCACTTACACCAATAAAATATTTCCGAACATCTCCATAAACAACGAAGATTATTCCGGACTGACAAAAGAACAAGCGTTTTTAAAATTGGAAAATAAAATAAAAAATATTTATCAAGACGATTTTTCCTTTACTTATGAAGATGATATTTTTAAAACAGTTGTTTTAGAAACGGGAATAACTATAGACATAAATAAAACAATCAACGACGCTTTTTATTATGGGCATCATGAAAATATTTTACAGAGCGTCAAAGAACAAATTATTTTAATAAATAAAAAGAAAGATTTTCAGGTTAAAATTATTACTGATGAGAAAAAGTTTGAAGATTATTTACAGAAAGAATTATCCAAAATAGAAACCCCTCCCAAAAATTTCGGCTATGAATATTTAGAAGAAGAATTTGCTCCGACAGTTCCAGAATCAGGGATAGTAATAAATAGAAGTAAATTAAAAAAAGATATTGTTAAAAATTTATTTGAATTAAAAAATAATGATTTAAAAATAGAATTAATTACAAGAGAAGCGGAAATAAAAAAAGATTTGAATAACAGAGCACTCACTCAAGCAAATAATTTACTTAGTAAAAAAATATTTCTCAAATACAACTCAGATAAATTTGAAGTTCAAAAAGAAGATCTTGCGTTGTGGATTAAATTTGATGCTATTAATGACGCCAACAATAAAAATAAAAGAGTTCTTGGAATAATGTCTGATGACGAAAAAATAAAAGACTATCTTTTAACCTTTATTGTTCCGCAAGTGAACCGCGAGCCGACGAACGCCCAGCTTGAGTTTGAAAATAAAAGAGTTGAAGTTTTTTCGTTAAGCCAAGAAGGAATCTCCGTTAAAGTTGAAGAAAGCAAAAGTGAAATTATCAAAAATGTTTTTAGGACAGAAAATTATAAAGATGACTTAGAAAAAAATATTGAAATTGAAATAATCACAGAAAAAATTCAGCCAGATATTACAACCGAAAGCATAGATAATATGGGAATAACAGCGCTGCTCGCGACTGGCGAATCAAATTTTTATGGATCGCCAAAAAATAGAATACACAACATCACAGTTGGCGCGAGCAAATTTAACGGAATTTTAGTCGGTCCGGAAGATGAATTTTCATTTAACAAGGCTTTAGGCAAAGTTGGTCCAAAACAAGGATATCTTCCCGAGTTAGTTATAAAAAAAGGCGTGACTACCCCGGAATACGGCGGCGGATTGTGTCAAGTTTCAACGACAGCTTTCAGGGCCGCGGTTACCACTGGATTGAAAATTACCGAAAGAAAAAATCACGCCTATCCTGTAAAATATTATAATCCCCAAGGAACAGATGCCACTATTTATCCTCCACATCCAGATTTAAGATTCAAAAATAACACCGCGGCTTACATTCTAATCCAGACTAGGATTGAGGGAAATAAATTATACTTTGATTTTTACGGCTCCGATGACGGCCGCGAAGTTGTTTTAACTGGTCCTTATATTTATGACAAAAAGGCAAACGGGGCGATGAAAGCGACTTGGACACAGGAGGTTTATAATAAGAACGGCGAGTTGGATTTTAAAGAAATTTTCTACAGTAATTACAAATCACCAGCGCTCTACCCACGCGGAACACCGTTGTAAAATAGTATTAAGTGTTTAGTAACAAGTATCAAGCACGACGACGGCGCTTGATACTTACTGCTAAATACTGACCACTCTGCCCCCTTGATATTTTTTATCTTTTAAGATATACTTCCACAAGTTATTAGTTATTGGTTATATAAGCACCCGTAGCTCAACTGGATAGAGCGTCTGGCTTCGGACCAGAAGGTTGCGGGTTCGACTCCTGCCGGGTGCACAAGATCATCTTAACATACTAACATTTTAACGTCTTAACAAACAATATTTGAACATATTTTTAGTTTGTTAAAATGTTAATATGTTTAAATGTTAAAATGACTCCTGGGTCGTTAGCTCAATTGGTAGAGCAGTTGCCTCTTAAGCAATTGGTTAGAGGTTCAAGTCCTCTACGACCCACCCACTTAACTCATAACTTATAACAGTTTTTTAAAAAAATTAAAGATGTTATGTTATGGATTATAAGTTATTAGTTAATATGGTGGCTATGGTGTAATGGTAACACTAGGGGTTGTGGTCCCCTCATCTCGGGTTCGATTCCCGATAGCCACCCAGCTTTAATAACTGTTTATTTAAACGGTTATTTTTATACCCCGATAGGAAGGTTAGAACTTTTTACTTATATGCCCATTGCCTTTGTGTGTTGCATCTTGTTCTTTTTAGCAAAAAGATTTATAATTTAACCAAGTAAGACACACAGCAGAAAGATAAGATAAGATAAGATAACAAAAATAATTTGTTATCTTAGGTATAACAAAAAATAATATTTTAACAAATAAAAACTTATTATGACTAAAAAAAATATCCTTTTTATAATTTCCACATTGCTGTTGTTTTTTATTTTGTTAAGCGCTGTACTTTTTAATTATCAATACAAGCAAGTAAGAAGTGAATTAGCGATAAAAATTAGAGAAAATGAAAATTTAATAAAGAAAATAGATGAACTGCAAAAAGAAATTGAGGAATTGAAAATTTTTAAAAAAGAAGAGGATATTAATGAAATCACTGGTTGGAAAACTTATAAAAATGAACAGCAAGGTTTTGAAATTAAACTTCCTCCTACGGGAGAATGGGACTATAATATTAGAATAGACAAACAAGCAGAGATTGATTTTTTTGGTGGTTTTTTTACAACACAAGAAGAAAAAAGTAATCTACAGTTTTTTATAAGAAAAAATTTATTTTCAGAAGTTACTCCTCCATTTCTTCCTCAGTACCCTTTTTGTAACGAAGAGCAAGAAACACAACTGTGGAACAACAAAATTTCTCAAACAATTTATTCTAGTTATGACCCGCAAACTGAAATTGATGAAAAAAGGTGCGATCCACTATTAGATAAATTTTTATTAGATAAACATTTAATAGATGCTCAGCTTTGTCTAAATAAAGATTCAGAAGCGTATAATGCCGAAATAGGAAGGAACGGGGAATATTTCTTTTATTGCTTGAAGAAAGATCCTCTGTATTATTTTGCTTTACATTGCGAAGGAGAAATTTGGGCAGATAAAGAAGGAAAAAATAAATGCGCTGAATTATTCAATCAAATTCTTTCCACTTTTAAGTTTATTAAATAAAAAATTATGCAGAAGAAATTTATAATAGGTTTATGGTGGTTGCAATATGTTCATTGCTTTTCAAAGAATCGCTATCCACTCAAGCTATAGTAGAACCTGATTGGCCTGCTGGAAAAACAAACATTTGTAAAAACCCCACTGACGATTTTATTGATTTTGAAGAAGGATCTGATGGAGAAACGCTTTTAAGCACTATCTCTGGATTAAAATTTACCACTAGTTATGGCATTGATTGGAAATACGGCGACATCCGAACTGGAAACTATAGTGTTTATCCTTATGGCTCAAAATCTTATGAAACCAACGGCAATTTTTTCGCTTGGTTGGGAACAACTGGAAATGTTGGGAGAATTGATTTTATTGAAGGAGGAGCAACTTATTTAAGTGCTTTAACTAGCACATATTCTGGTTTAATCTTAGATGCCTACGATGCTGATGATAATTTAATAGCTACAAGCGATTGGGCCACAGATAATCTCAACACCAGGACATTTACTCGTTTAACTGTGGAAGCGCCTTTGGATAAAACTATAGCCTATATTTTAATTCACGATAGCGGAAATTATTGGCTGATTGATGATCTTTGCACTGACGCGCCAGGCGTTCCCCCGTCCTATTATAAAGTAGCAGAACTTGCAAAAGAAGTTATTGGAGCAAATTATTTATGGGGCGGGAAAGGGTATAACTATCACGGTAGTTATTTCGTTAACCCTCAAGAAATCATAGATGACGGATACTATCCGTATAATCATAGTTTAAAAAAAGTAGTTTTTGGAAAGGGTCTTGACTGTTCAGGACTAAATTTCTGGGCGTATAATCAAACTTATTCTGGAGGAAAAATAAGCTGGCAAACATGTGTCAATGAAAAAAAATGTCCATTGTATTACGAAGGTGCCGATGGTCAATATAGAGGAAACACAGAAAAAATAGAAAAAGATGAATTAAGAGCTGGCGATCTACTTTTCTTTTCAACAAAAGTTCCAAATATTATGGATCATGTAGCAATGTATATCGGACCGTTTACCTATAATGACAATCAATATAATACCATACATGCTAGCGGTTTTACATCTACAACAACACCAGCTTTTTATAATATGGAAACCGAGAAACTTAAAACCACAAAACCAGATGACACGCAACAATTTCTCAAGGTCACTGATTATGGAAGGATAGCTGAATTCAAATTAGCAATGGAGGTTATTATTAAATCTCCTGCTAATTTAATTATTACCGATCCTGACGGACAAAAAGTAACTATAGAAAATACGATGTTAGATGAAAATGGACACACCCAAGAAGTGTCGGGTATGTATTATATGATTCGTGATATAGATGGTAAATTAGAAGATACGGTTGCTATGCCGGAGTTAAAATTAGGAGATTATCAAATAAATATAGCACCTAAACCAAACGCTTTACCTACCGATACATATACTCTTGAAGTGACAGCAAGTGGTCAAACAATTGTTTTGGCTGAGAATGTTCCAGTTAATGATATTCCAAGAACACCTTACATAATCAGATCAACCGAAACAGGAATAATTCCTATTATTCCCGCTTTTGTTGATTTTAATCCTGACACTCTAAATACTGAAAGTAAAGGAAAATATGTAACAACCTATATCGAATTACCAAAAAATTATAACGTTGACGATATTGTTTTAGAAAGCATAAAATTAAATAATCAAATTCAGCCCGAAATAGAACCGACTAAAATCGGAGATTATGACGATAATGGCATTTCTGATTTGATGATGAAATTTAATCGTTTAGCTGTTCAAAATATTCTTCCAATTGAAAAAAAAGTAAAAATTACTATTGCAGGTAAATTAGTTAATGACAAACCATTTGAAGGAGTAGGTTTTGTAAAAGTAATACTTCCATAAAAAGATAACTTTCGAAAACTCTTATGATATTTAATGGAAAAATAACTTATTAAGATTCAGAACAAAATCAATCCCTATCTCAAATCTGGGATATAAACATATTTATCCATTTTTTCAAACACAGTTCTGATACTATCTACTATGCCCTACCCCAAAATAAAAAACAACTGCCTATTATTTCAGTTGTTTTTTTATTTAATATTATGTAGATAATTTAATAATTCTACCACTTTTTACGCCTAAAATTAGAACTTTTTTTTCGACTGGAAGAATTAGTTGATGGACGGTTTCCTGATCGTCTGTTATTTTTATTTGAGCGATCAGAATAAGATTGTTTATCTTGATTGTCGCCTGTTCGGTAAACAGAATTTTGGGCAGATTCATTTTTTGGCAGATCCGGCAGTTTGGAAATCGGCAATTGTTTTCTGATCAAGCGTTCAATCAGTTTAATATCGTATTTTTGATTCGGCATCGCGAATGAAATCGCGTGTCCAGAGTGTCCCGCTCGTCCCGTCCTTCCGATTCTGTGCACATAATCTTCGGCATCGTTAGGCATGTCAAAATTTATAATGAGCTCAATATTAGTTACATCTATCCCTCTCGCGGCAATATCCGTCGCGACCAAAAATTGATAGAGACCCCTTTTAAATCCCGCGAGCGCTTTGAGGCGCTGGCTCAAGCTTCGATCGGAATGAATTTCGGAAGCTGTGTAGCCCATTTTTCTGATCGCATGGGCAATTTTTTTTGCGCCGAATTTCGTTCTGGAAAAAATCAGCATGCTTCCATTATATCCTTTGAGAACAGTTTCCAGCAAAGCCAGTTTTGATTCTCTTTTCACAATGAATATTTCATGCGTGATATTGGCCGCGGCGGATCCGGAAGGCGCCACTTCAATCCGCACGGGAAGTTTCAGATATGTTTTGGCAATCTGGATAATGTTGGGCGGCATAGTTGCGGAGAATAACATTGTCTGCCTTTCTTTCGGCACGCTTGATAAGATCTTTTTTATTTGCGGCGCGAAACCCATATCCAGCATTCGGTCCGCTTCGTCAAGCACCAAGATTGAAACTTTTGATAAATTTATTGTTCCTCTCTTGAGATGGTCAACAATCCTCCCCGGCGTGACGATTATAATATCAGGCTTTCTGCGCAAGAGGCCAATTTGGCGATTCATATTTTGCCCTCCGATTAAAACCGCCGTTTTGATATTCAAGCCCCTGCCGATTTTACCGATTGCTTCATCCACTTGCAAAGCCAGCTCTCTCGTCGGGAGAATGATAAGCCCGTTGCCACCCGTTGCCGCCAATCTTTGGATCATTGGTATGCCAAAAGCCAGGGTCTTGCCCGTGCCGGTTTGAGCGATGCCCATAATGTCTTTCCCGCCAAGCGCGGTTGGAATGGATTGGGATTGAATCGGAGTGGGAACCGTAAAACGCAAACGATCCAGAGTTTCCAAAATTTTAGGCGCGATGCCAAGTCCGTCAAATGTTGTCTGAGTCATATAATAATAAAAAAATTCCGACCCGTGAATCTCAAGGTCAGATTTTTAGCTGAAAAAGAAATAAGCGAGTCCATTGATTAAGATAGCTCCAAGCATAACATAGATGGATATTCTGTCAAGCTTTCGCGCCCGCATTCTGCTTTAAATTGCAACTTAACCTCAAATCTGGGATATAAATATACTTGTCCATTTTCTCAAACACAGTTCTAATATTCTCTACTATGCCACCCAGCTCAAATAACCATTAGTGTTAGCGGTTGTTTTTATGCCCTTTCTATAAATCGGAACTTTAAAATAATACAACGCTTGAAAAATAAGATTAGGGGTTTGAATCCATCTGAATTGTTTAATTCTTGACAAATAATAATATAGCTGTATTATTTAAATATTCCTATGAACCTACCCGCTAGGGTCAAGCCG
>JAGLIN010000092.1 GCA_023142975.1 Candidatus Parcubacteria bacterium | reverse complement strand
ACAAGATTAGTAGTTGATAATTATTCAAGGTTTGATAGCGTTCCTTTTGGCTATCAAGGCGAGTTGTGGCTTCAGGTTATTCCGAAGTCATTTTTAATAAAATTAAATTGTGGAGACAATCTAAACCAAATTAGATTTTTCAATGGCGAAGCAAAACTTAATTACGAGAAAATAAAAGAAGCTTACTTAAAATATAATCTTCTTTTCGATGAAAATTCAAATATTATAAATCTTGATCAGAAATCGGCGATAGATAATAATGGTAGTATTGTGATGAGTATAGATCTTGATGGAGGAAAAAGCGATAAAATAATTGGTTATAAAAATTTATTAATTGATAGTGTTTTGGATTTTTCAAAAAAGAATTATCATAATCCGGTTGATTTTTTTGAACCGATTTATTCTCCAAAAAACGGCAAGTTAATCTTAGAAAAAGAATCTTTTTATATTTTTTCTACGAAAGAGCGGATTAGAATCCCTGGCAATTTCGCTTCAGAGATGATCGCTTATGATATTTATAATGGCGAATTTCGAAGTCATTACGCCGGTTTTTTTGATCCGGGATTTGGCTATGGAAAAAACGGAGAGATTAAAGGAAGACAAGCGGTTTTAGAAATTAGATCCTATGAAAATAATTTCATTTTCAGGGACAATCAGCCGATTTGCCGAATGAATTTTGAAAAACTGATTGAGCCAGCTAATTTTATTTATGGCGAAGAAATTGGTTCACACTACGCGGAACAAAGAGGACCAAAATTAAGCAAGCATTTTATAAGTTGAATTAATGGAAAATGTTAAAAATAAAAATTGGCCTATCTATAAGGACACAATGCTAACCATTGGAAATTCTAAAAGCCAAGTAGCGGTTTGTGCCTTATGGACCAAAAAAGAGATGGTGGCTGAAAAGCTAGATTTAGAAAAAGTCGCCGTAATTGGAAATTTATATTCTCCTAAGAAGGGAATTGGTTTTTTGATTAGGAATATTTTAGCTAACCCCAACATCAGACACTTAGTTGTATGTGGCTTAGATAGATCTAACAGCGGACAAGTTTTAATTGACTTATCTGTAAATGGGTTTAAGAAAATTGAAGATAAAGAAAATGATCGAACTTATTGGCAGGTGATTAGTGATATTGAAAATAGAATAGATATTGAGATAGAAAAAGAAGCTTTGGAGATTTTTTGCAAGGGCGTGAAGATAATAGATTTAAGACAGGAGAAAGATTATAACGAAATTAAAAGGATTATTGGTAGCTTAGATCAAAATTTACCGCCCTTTGCTTCTGAATCTTTTGTTTTCCCAGAACCGCCAATGAAAGAAATTAATCTCTTTCCTGCTGAATCAATAGCGCATGTTATTCGAGGAGAAAAAATTGCCGAAGTATGGCTGAAGATCTTAGATCATATTCTAAGATTTGGTATCACAGACAACACTGCCTATCAGAATCTTCAAAAAGAAATTATAAACATAAGTTCTATAATATCAGGAGAAGATCCAGAAAATCTATACATTTCAGAATGGTTGCCGAATAATAAAGAGCACTTAAAAAATTATCTGCCGACTATTCTAACTGGATTTTGTCCAAATGATTCTGCCTATACTTATGGATTTAGAATGAGAGAACACTTTGAAGTTGATCAAGTACAATTTGTAATTGATGAATTAAAAAGAGAAAAATATAGCCGTAGAGCGACTATTAGTCTTCTTGATCCAAAGATAGATACTAAAAGTAAAAATCCTCCTTGTCTAAATCATTGCTGGTTTAGAATACAAAATGATAGATTGTATTTAATAGCCACGATAAGAAGCAATGATATGTTTGAGGCCTGGCCGGAAAATGCATTTGGCTTGAGAATGTTGCAAGATATGGTTTTTAAGGAATTACTAAAAACCTATCCAAAAATAAAACTTGGCGATCTTGAAATAAATTCATTGTCAGCTCATATTTATGATGATGCATGGGAAGATGCTAAAAGTGTTGTAGCAAGATTTTATAAAGAAATCGTGCCACATCAAAGAAACGTTAGAGATCCAAGAGGTAATTTTATAATAAAAATTGAAAATGATGAAATCGTCGTTGAACATTATTCACCAGACGAGGTTTTGTTAAACATATATAAAAATAAAAGGGCTATGCCTATTTATTTAGAACTAAGTGAGAATGAAGCAACTTCTTTGACTTCACACGCTTTGTATATCGGCACCGAATTGCAAAAAGCGGAGATGGCAATAAAACTTGGGATTGAATACAAACAAGACCAGGAACTAAATCCAAATAAATTAAATTTATAAGATCTTTTGAGGTCTTATTTTTTTGTGGTAAAATAAAAGTGGAAAATTTATAAAGTATAATAAACGAAAATGCGTAAAAATAAATTTAAAGGAAGACTTATTGTCATAGACGGAATAGACGGAGCGGGGAAAGCGACACAGACAAAGATATTAATAAGACATCTTAAAAAACTTAAACATAAGACAGCCACTTTAGATTTTCCGCAATATTATAATAATTTTTTCGGAAAAATGACTGGACGATTTTTAAATGGAGAATTTGGCGATGCGCCAAACACAAATCCTTATTTAGCGTCAGTTTTATATGCCGCAGATCGCTGGGAAACGAAGAATAAAATTGAAAAATGGCTGAGGGAAGGAAAGATTGTGATTTTGGACAGATATTCTTCTTCAAATCAAATTCATCAGGGCGGCAAAATTTCAGATCCCAAAAAAAGAAAACAGTTTTTGGATTGGCTGGAAGAAATGGAATTTAATGTTTTTAAAATTCCAAAACCCGATTTGATCATTTTTCTTAATGTTCCGTATAAAATTTCCAAAAAATTGTTAACCAAAAAAGTTTCCCGGAATTATATTAAAAGCGCGAAAAATGACAAAGTAGAAAAAAGCCGTATCTATCAAGAATCGTCCTATTTGCAATCTTTGAATTTGGTTAAAAAATATAATAATTGGACAGAAATAAATTGCGTTAAAAATAACGAATTATTAAGTCCAGAGAAAATAAGCACTTTGGTTTGGGCCAAGCTTGAAAAATTTTTGAAAAAATAAATAAATTAAATTGATAAATAACAATTACAGCCTCTTTCTCACGATCGTGAGAAAGAGGCTGTAATTTTATAAATTGTGCAATTTTTACAAATTGTGTTATAATCATAGTCAGAAACTGTTATAAAAATAAAAATACATAATAAAAATACAAATGTGAAAGTTCTTATGTTTGGTTGGGAATTTCCGCCGTTTAATAGCGGGGGATTAGGAACCGCTTGTTATGGAATAACAAAATCTTTATCGGAAAAAGGCGTTGAAATAGATTTTGTTCTTCCGAGGAACTACAAGTTTTCCGAAAATTTCTTGAATATAATTTCCAACAAATTACCAAAAATAAAAATAAAAGAAATAAATTCCCCGATTGTTTCTTACGCGACTTCTCAAAATTATAGAAGGAGAGTTTTTTTGTTGAAAAAGAATGGTCTAAATAATATTTACTGCGATAATTTAATTCAGGAAGTATATAGATATTCTTTGTTAGCAAGGGAGATTGCCAAAAATGCTTGCTGTGACGTTATTCATACTCATGACTGGATGACTTTTCCAGCGGGAATTGAAGCGCAAAAGATTTTAAACAAGCCTTTTTTGACTCATATTCATTCAACTGAAACTGACAGAAGTGGCGGGCATGGAATTAATCCGGAAGTGTCTAAAATAGAAACAGACGGAATTAAGAAATCTGACAGAGTTATAGCTGTAAGTAATTTTACAAAAGATAAAATTATTAAAAATTATGACGCGGATAAAAATA
>JAGLIN010000091.1 GCA_023142975.1 Candidatus Parcubacteria bacterium | reverse complement strand
CTCTGGTTTACTAAAGACCAGTTAATAGTAAAGAGAGGTGTTGTAAATGAAAGATGAAACAAAAAAAGATTGTCCAATCTTAAAAGAATTGAATGAGCGTATAAAAAGTACGCTTATGAATAAGAAAGGAGAAGAACAAAGACTTATATATATTGGGGTTCTTGAAAAGTGTGAAGAAAAATGTTCCCATCTTTTGCCACAAGATTGGGAAGCTTGTCCTGTTAAGAAGGCATTGCCTTCTCTTGGATGAAACATTTCTATATTATTGAAAAAAATAAATTGATAAAACATAGCATCGCTATGTTTCTTTTTTTGTTTTAAATGAGTGCTATACTTTTTTTAAATTTTATCCTTAATCAAAAACCCCACATAAACAAAAACCGCTGTGAAGATAATCATTGGGCCAGAGGGCAGATTTAAATAATACGATAAAAATATTCCCGTCGTGGTAAATAAACAGCCGAATAAAATTGACCAGAGAATTATTTTTGGGAAAGTTTTATTGAATGTCTGAGCGGTGGCGGCGGGTAGTGTAAGCAAAGCGATGACTAAAATCACGCCGACGATTCTGATTAAGATTACGATTGTTAGAGCGACTAAACATAATAAAAATAAATAAACAGGAAAGACCGCGATATTAGTTACCTCGGCAAATTCTTCGTCAAAAATAATTGCGGTGAACCAGCGGTAAAAAGCAAGGACGCTGATTATTATTATAATATTTAAAATAATGGCTAAAATTATATCAGCGGAACTGGTCATTAAAATATTGCCGAATAAATAACTGAATAAATCCGCGCTATAGCCAGGTGTTAAATAAATAAACACCAGTCCGATTGCCATTCCTAAAGACCACATCGCGCCGATAATTGCGTCCTCTTTGTTTTTAAATTTCTTGCTAACCGCGCCGATTCCCAAAGCGGATAAAATGCTAAAAATAATCGCGCCAATCAAGGGATTAAAGCCCAAAAAATAAGCCAGCCCGATTCCGCCAAAAGAAGAATGAGCAATGCTTCCGCCCAAAAAAGAAATTCTTTTTGCCACTACAAAAGGACCGATAATCCCGCAGGCGATACTGGCGAGAATTCCGATTATTAAGGCGTTTTGGAAGAAGTTGTAGGTGAGGATATCCATAGAATATAATTTCATCAATGTAGAGACGAGGCACTGCCTCGTCTCTACGACGATTTTAATGCCTTTTCAAAACCCGATGTGGCAAACCATGTCCCAATATTTCAATATCGCATTTATATGTCTTATCTAATACTTCTTGAGTTATTTCACCCGCGTTGTGACAATATAAATTTTTATTTAAGCAAGCGATCTTATTAACATTTTTAAAAACAACGCCAGTGTCGTGAGAGACAATAATTATGGCGGAATTTTTATTTATTTCTTTTAACAATTCCCAAAAATCTCTTTCTGATTTTTCGTCAATGCTGGCAGTTGGTTCGTCCAGAATAAGCAGTTTTGGTTTTCTGATCAAGGCGCGGGCGATATAAACCCTTTGTCTCTGTCCGCCGGAAAGTTTGCCGATTTGTTTGTCCCTTAAATTCCACAAATCCACAAAATTCAGAACTTCTTTTGCTAATTCAAAATCTTGATCATCATATTTTTGAAATATTTTTTTTCTGCTTAAAATTCCCATTAAAACAATATCCAAAACACTCACAGGACAGTCCAAGTCAATCTCTAAAAACTGTGGCACATAACCGATTAAATCCCTCGCTTCTTTTGGTTTTTTATCAAATACTATAACATCTCCTTGATCTGGTTTTAGAAGTCCTAAAATTATTTTTAGCAAAGTCGTTTTCCCTCCGCCGTTGGGACCGATAACACCCAAAAAATCATTCCCAAAAACTTCCAGATTTATATCTTCCAGAATATTATTTTCTTTCTGATAAGCGAAAGAGAGATTTTTTAGGGTGATGATTTGGTCGGACATTTTACTATTGACAAAAAATAAACTTATGTCATACTAACAAGTCATGGAAAGCTGTGACATGTTAACAGTATAACAATAAAAACAAAAATAGGAGAGGGTATAATTGAATTATCGTAAAATATTTGATACGGTTGGTTGGATAATTATTGTAATATGCGTAATTGCAGGGTTTGTGTTTGTGTTGAACTTTTTTGCACAATTGCCGAGTGAAAAGGAGGTTGAAATTCAATTACTTCCGGGAGAAATTCCACCAAATACTAAAAGAGTATTTGATATTAAAGATGTCGAAATAATTGGCAATATTACAGAAGTGTCTGGCACTTATGACTTTTATAGATGCAATCAGACATTTGCATCCGTGAATATTGTTAAGAAATCAAATGTAAAAATCGTGGAATTTTACATTAGAGGAACAACTTCCAACGAAACATTTGACTATCGGTTCTATCAAGATATTCCACTTGTTGGAGGATGGGGGAAATATAATATTGATAGTATTTCATCATTCAATGATGAAAAAGTTATCTTGAAATATTATATGGATGTTGGATTTGCTAGTATTGTTGCTATAATTATTATGGCAATAATAATAGCGATAGTTGCGGGAGTAATTGCACTTCTTGTAATGAGAATTATAGAAATATTTTTAGAAAGAGGATACAAACTGATAAAACCTCTTATAGAAAGGGAAGAGAAAAATTAAATCTTTTCCCGTTTTTTTATCTCCCCATTTCCTCCCCAATCCTCCTCAAATTCTCAACATAATCTTCTGCCAAAGGATTAAGCGGAACAACAATGCCATCTATTTGCATCGCAATCGCCTCGGCGCTTTTAGTACTAAATTGCTTTTGGACAAAAATAGTTTTAATATCCTCTTCCTTCGCCGTCTTAATAATATTTGCCAAATTTTCCGCGCTGGGTTCTTTGCCGTCTATTTCAATTGCGATTTGTTCAAAACCATATTCTCTTGCCAAATAACCGAATGCTGGATGAAAGACCAGTATTT
>JAGLIN010000090.1 GCA_023142975.1 Candidatus Parcubacteria bacterium | reverse complement strand
TTATTCCACACAACTATGCGGACCATATCCTTTTTCTCTCGCTTCTTCCGCTGATTTGAAAAATATTTTATTTTCCTCTTTAATTCGTTTAGCATACTGGCAATCAGGCGAATGATAAATTTTGCTATTTTTACTGGCAACAAACATTCCCGTTTTATCTTGCAAGTTTGCATTATCTAATTTATTCTGTTCACCTTTTACCTGACTGCTTGAATTAGAATCAATTTCTATATACTTCTTTACGGAATTTTCCCTAAATAAACCCTGGCAGTCTTGACTTGTGTCTTCTATTGTTATACTATTTCTATCATCCTGTTCCTGAAAATAAAAATAACTTGAAAAAGCGCCTGTGAAAAAGACAAGGATAAAACCCAGCAATAAAAGGAGTTTTTCTTGATTGTTTTTTAGAAAGTTTTGCATAAATTATTTTTATTTCTGTCATTTCGAAACGGAACCGCAGTGGAGTGAGAAATCTATGAGCATTATCATACAGACAAAACAATTATATTTATTTAGCTCTTAGATCTCTCAGTCGTTGCGACTCCTTCGAGATGACAAAAAATGGTAAGCTTAAAATAATATCACTATAATTCTTATGAAATATATCTTCCACCTCGGTCGTATTCCGGCATTATCTCTCGCCGAAATACAGGCCGTGTTTGAAAAAATGAAAATCGACTACATTGTGGATTTTATAGATCCAAAGTTTTTGATTTTGGATATAAAAAATAAAGTTGATTTTGAAGAACTGCTTCCGCAAATGGGCGGGACAATCAAAATAGCCAAAGTTGTTGGTAAATATAAAAACTTAGATGACGCGCTGGAAAAAACAGTTTTTATTATTGATGATTTAAGTCAGAAAAAATCTGGCAAGAAAATCATCGGCTATAGTATTTATTTTACTTTAAATACAGACAAAGATAAAGCTTTTGAAATTCAAAACAACATAAAAAATAAATTCATAGAAATTAAGAAGCTGTGCTCCGAAAATTCAAGCATCAGAATTATTTTTCCAGATAAAAATTTGGAAATAAAAAGCATTTCTGTTGTTAAAAATAAAATCATCAAAAAGGGCGGGGAGTTTAATTTTTTGTTTTTAAATTTTGGAGTTCACTCTTTAAAGTGTAAGGATGCGATTTTGAAATCCGCTTACAGGTTGAAACCTGAACTCCAATCTTTAGTTCTTTCAAAAACAATCGCCGTGCAGGATATTGAAAGTTATTCGGAACGCGATTATAAGCGCCCGAAGAAAGACGCAAAAATTGGAATGATGCCGCCGAAGCTCGCGCAGATTATGATTAATTTAGCGCAAATTAAAAAGGGCGGAGTTATTCTCGATCCGTTTTGCGGCGTTGGAACAATTTTACAAGAAGCGCTTCTTAACGATTACAGAGTTATCGGCAGTGACGCTAACGGAGAACAAATTGCCAGCTCTAAAGAGAATTTAAAATGGCTTGAGACAAAATATATTTTAGAATATCCGAATTATAAAATTTTTCAAGCGGACATAAAAGGCATTTCCAAGAAAATAAAACAGAATTCAATCGACGCTATTGTGACAGAATCAACTCTGGGGCCGGTTTACAAAAAAGTTCCAAGCAAAATAGAAATAAAACATAACTATAACCTGCTTGTAAAAATGTATCTGAGTTTTTTTCAAATCGCCAAACCAATTTTAAGAAAAAAGGGAAGATTAGTAATAACAATCCCCGCTTATAAAATGAAAGATGGTAAATTCATTACCGCTCCTTTTATTGACAGGTTGGAAAAAATAGGTTATTCTATTGTAAGTCCTTTAAGTAAGGAATTTATAACGGAAA
Organism: Candidatus Parcubacteria bacterium; assembly: GCA_023142975.1. Lineage (GTDB taxonomy): Bacteria > Patescibacteriota > Minisyncoccia > JAHIHE01 > JAGLIN01 > JAGLIN01. The sequence goes on along the minus strand of JAGLIN010000090.1, from coordinate 4,531 downwards.
ATATAAAAACTACTGATAGAAATTCAATTATTTATTTCAGACAAAATCAGATTGTGGCGAGAGAAGTGTTTGTGTTTGAGAATAAGTAAAAAGAATAATGAATTATGAATCAAGAATTATGGACTGTAGTTGAAATATTCTTTTGCTTAATTCATAATTCGTGATTCATTATTCATTTTTAAAAATATCAAGAGACAAGCCAAAAAATAATACTTACTAAAATACATAAATCAATTAATAACAAACCATGGCACATAAAAAAGCGGGCGGAACATCGTCCAACTTAAGAGATAGCAATCCAAAATATTTAGGGGTTAAGATTTTTGGCAATCAAGCGGCCAAATCTGGCAGTATTATTATCAGGCAAAGAGGAAATAAGTTCAGACCAGGTCAAAATGTGATGCAAGGAAAAGATCACACGCTTTTTTCTGTTATTAACGGCTTTGTAAAATTCACCGAAAAGAGAATTCAAAGATTTAACGGAAATTACAAAAGAGTTAAATTTGTCAGCGTAGAAGAAGAAAAACAAAGCACAAAATAAATAACACAAATTATAATCATAAAGGTCGTTTTTAATTTAAATTAAATTTAAGAAAATCAATATGGCATATGACAACAATGATCGTCAAATGGTCAAAGGAAATTGGGAATGCGCTGGTTGCAAAAAACCAATAACAGAATTACCCTTTGAGCCATCAGGCGGCCGACCACTTTATTGCAAGGACTGTTACCGAAAGCAAAGAGATAACAATTCTGGTAGAGATTTCACTCCTCGCGAACCAGTCAAAGGAAATTGGGAATGCTCTGGCTGCAAAACTCCAATTACAGAACTACCTTTTGAGCCAACAGGAGACCGACCGCTTTACTGTCGGGATTGCTGGAAAAAACAGAGAAATTAAATATTTTGGATATTAGTTTCAAAAAAACAGGATTAAGTCCTGTTTTTTAGTGTAAATTATTAATTTTCTATAGGTAAATACACGCTGTTAGGCAAGATTTACTTTGTAAATTTATCTTTTATTTTTTTAAAAATAGACAATAATAAATAAGTAATTATAAATATGCTACTGGATATTATAACCGCAAGATAAGGTTTATAATTAATTAGCGGTTCACTAATAATACTACATTCAAGATTAAAGCAACACCAGCCCCAATCAAAATGGGGATTATCAGTTGGTGGACATATGCAGTCTGGCGACACAGTAGAACAATATTCATAAGAAAATGGAATCAGGAGAAAAATAAAAGAAAATAAAAATGCAATAAAAATTTTAACTGTGATTGTTTTATATTTCATAGATTATATTATAATAAACGAAATTAAAATACTTACTTTACTCCCGCCTTCACAAACTCCCTAAACAACGGATGCGGATTCAACGGTCTAGATTTAAATTCAGGATGAAATTGGGAAGCCACAAAAAACGGATGTTTAGACTTTGGAAGTTCAATAATTTCCATTAATCTCCCGTCTGGAGAAGTTCCGGAAAATATCAATCCTTTTTCTTGTAAAATTTCAACATAATCAGGATTTACTTCCCAGCGATGACGATGCCTCTCTAAAATTTCGCTGGATTTATAAGCATTGCGAGCAATCGTTCCATTTTTTAATTTTGCCGGATACGCGCCAAGCCGCATTGTCGCTCCAAAATTTCTTTCTTTTAAATTTTTCTTTTGCTCCGGCATAATATCAATCACTGGATGCTCTGTATCTTTATTTATTTCAGAAGTATTCGCATTTTTAAGTTTGCACACATTCCGCGCGTATTCAATACAAGCAATTTGCATTCCATAGCACAAACCCAAAAATGGAACTTTATTTTTCCGCAAATACTCAATCGCTTTTATTTTTCCTTCAATTCCTCTGCTCCCAAATCCTCCTGGAACAATTACGCCATCCAGTTTTTTCAACTCCTTTAATTTTTCAGGATTTTTCTCATATTCCTCAGAATTTATCCACTCAATAATCGGCTTTCTATTATTTGCCCAAGCAGCATGCTTTACCGCTTCAATAACGGAAATATATGAATCTGACAAAACAAAATCACCCGTGTTAAAATATTTCCCGACTATGCCAATCTTAACTGTCTTATCTAAACCCTTAATTTTATTCGCTAATCTTTTCCAATCTTTCAAGTCTTTTTTTCTGACTTTCATTCCAAATTTGGAAAGTATTTTCTGCGCCAAATTTTCTTTATCAAAATTAACTGGCACATCGTAAATTGAATCAATATCTGGCGCGGAGATAACATTGTCTTTCTCAATATTACAGAACATAGAAATCTTTTCTCTTCTTGCTTCGTCAAGAGAAACCTCGCTTCTACAAACTATAAAATCCGCCTGAATTCCAGCTGAATTTAGCGTTCGCGCGGCATATTGCGTTGGTTTTGTTTTCATCTCGCCGATCTTATTCGGAATTGGAAGATAGCTCACCATAAAAACAATGACATCCTTCGGCTGTTTTGACTTCAACATCCGCGCCGCTTCCAAAAATAAAACATTTTGATATTCCCCGATCGTCCCGCCAATTTCAATTAAAACAAAATCCACTTTTGTGGTCTTGGCAACTTTTTTTATTCTTCTGATAACTTCCAACGGAATATGCGGCACAACTTCAACACACTTGCCGTCATATTCTAAATTTCTCTCGCGATGAATAACGGACTCATAAACCCTCCCGGTTGTCATATAATTATCAGAAAGAACTTTAATATCTAAAAATCTCTCATAGTTTCCAATATCCTGATCTGTTTCAATTCCGTCGTCAGTCACAAAAACTTCCCCGTGCTCAGTTGGGTTCATCGTCCCCGCGTCAACATTTATATACGGATCAATTTTCATTGCCGTCACTGAAAATCCCTTGCTCTGCAAAACTTTCCCGACCGAGGCGGTTGTAATTCCTTTCCCCACTCCAGACATTACTCCGCCGACAATAAAAATGTATTTTGTTTTTTGAGACATAGTGTTAATATTTAGATGTTAGTTTTCTATGAATTTGAAAGTATCCTGCCAAAAAATCTCAACACCCTCAAGAGCAACAGGTATAGAGTATTGTCCTATACTGAAGAAAGCAAATCTATCTGGATGATTGCTATCCATTAAAAAATATGATTTTCCATTAAATATAGCATAAGGGCAATTGTTCTTATTCTCAAGTGGATATTCTTCACCATTCGGATAATCAATAGCCGATAATACTATGTAGCTTTCTGGATATTTATATAAATAATTAATATCTTTTTCGCTAACAAAACATTCTTCTTCGGTAAAATTCTTCAAAAATTTTTTTTCTATTGCCTGTTTTAAACCATCCTTTCTATCCTTAGTAAAAATTTTGACAAATTGACCTCCAGTAATATCATCATAATTATCATAAGCAATATAAAATATATCGTTGATTTGTTCAACTTTATATTCTCCGAAATTATCACTTTCCGGATACTTCACCTCAAACCCAAATTCCTCATTCCGATAAGTCTGCCAGTCGGAAGTATCGTCTTTTTTTATGAATTTGAAAGTGGAAAGGATTTGATTGAAGTTATTTTCAACAAAAGCTTCTTTCGAAATTTTCTTATCTTTATAATAACCAATAAAATCATATGTGAGTTCCAAAGCATCTTGATCTAATTGAATTAACACAACACCAGAATAGCCAACGCCTTCTTGATAAAAATACTTATATCCTATTCTGTCTCCAATTTTTATCTCTTCCGCTTCAAAATAGTTTACTTGATAATTTCTCTTTATGTTAATATTCATAAAAATATTACTTCCATTTTCAGCTCTTTTTAGATATAACATACTATTATCGGATACGGTTTCTTGTTTAGTAAAATCTTTCGGATACTTCACCTCAAACCCAAACTCCTCATTCCGATAAGTTTGCCCGTCGGAAGTATCGGGTTGATTTTCAACACATTCATTATTTTCACAAACACATTTAGGAAGTATTGGTCCGATTGTATCGCACTCAACTGCGCAATCAACTGTCTCTATGTTTTTATTCACACAATGATACCGACAATCACAATGCGAGAAACGGGCTTCGCAATCATTATCTTGATTGCAACTTTCCCATTCAATCTCTTTGATCGGTACGCACCACCGATAAGAAGTTATACATTTCATCATATTCATAAAAAACCCTTCTGGACATTTTCCGCTCTCATCAGCTTCTTTATAATTATTCTCTCTCATTGTTTTTAAAGAAGATATACAGCAATTATCGCCAGCGCATTTCTTTTCTAAGATATCGTAATAATTTTCGGTTTCTTGATTGATTGGTTTTGTAATTTGATTATTTGTCGCGCATTTACTATATTCCCAAACAATATACCCTCCTCCAATAATAATTACTCCTATTCCCGCAAAAATAACCACAGCCAAAAGAATTTTGACTGTCATAATTGATAAAGATTCTTTTTTCATTTTTTTGTTTTTAGTTAATTAAAATTTTATACTTTCAACCCAGAATAATCCCGCAAGGTTTTCAAAGTCGCTTGCACGCTAGAATTTTCCGTGTTGAGTA
>JAGLIN010000009.1 GCA_023142975.1 Candidatus Parcubacteria bacterium | reverse complement strand
GCTGTTTGATAGTGTGAGGTCTATATATAACATCGCCAAACAAATTACTTGAAATTCAAAATAGTCTATAATTATCAAAACTAAATTTCAAATAACTGAGATTTAATTTTTGGCAAAATTAAATTTCCAGAATGTCTTTCTTAACTTTTTTAATTTCATCTTTATCTTCAACTAACTCACCTTTATATAACTTCTGCAATAGAAACAAAACCCCGCAATCTTTACATTTCCCCCACCCGCATTTGCCTTTATTTTCTTTTGATAATTTTTGGCAAAGTTTTATCTCGCGATCAAAAACAGATTTCTTGATAACGCATTTTTTCAGCCCCGTTTTGCAGGATAATTTTTTATTTGGCATAAAATTTAATTTAACTCCGAAAGAGTATGATCAATAATTTTATTAGATTCATCGAATAAGAATTTTCCCTTAAATTTTTTTCCACCTAAAAACATTGGCAGCCAATATTTATCATCAGCCCACATTTGATTATATGGTATTTCACTTACATCAAACCATCTCGGTTTCATCTCTTCACTTTCTGCTGGACTTCCCTTGAATTCTTTTACATAAAATATATGAACTTCCATATTTCCCGAACCGTCTTGATATTCAAATTCAAGAATACCTAATTTATTTATTCTGCTAACTTCAATCCCCGCTTCTTCTTTCGTTTCTCTTACCGTCGCTTCTTCAATTGTTTCTCCCCGTTCAACCTTTCCTCCAAACCCATTCCACTTCCCTTCCCCATGCCCGCGCTTTTTCATGCCAAGTAATATTTTGGGGTGTTGACGGATGATACACAATGTTAGAATTTTTTTCATTTTTTGTGTTTATTATAATTGCGGGAACGAGTTTGCAACTCGTTCCTTTTGTTTTGAAATTTCAATAATTTTTATTTTATAGAAAAACACAGAAGACTATTTACAAAATAGTTTCAACAGAGGAAAACATTTACAATTTTTGATTATGCTATTATTTTACCAAGTATGTTTTAACTCTAGTCTTTATTCGTTCATAAATTATTGCTTGCTCATTTTGAGATTTTTTCTCATTAACCTTAAACAATCCCTTAAAACGATACATAACATTGCCAAGAGAATCTTTTACTCTGGCAAATACTATTCTTCTTCTAGTAAATCTTTCAGGATTTGATAGGTATGTTTTTATAAATTCAGAGTTATTTGCCTTGCGTTTTTCAACGATTACCTTACCATTATCTGTTATATTATTCTGCCAATTCTCATTCTCATAAAGTTTTGGAAACCATAAGGCCTTATCTTTTTCAACAGGATGTCTTGCCATAGCTCTTTGGTATCCATGATAACTACAACCAAAACAATTGCAAGCATCCACAATTTTTTTAAATGCTACTTTATCATCTAAGTCAATATATCCTTTACCGACATAGGTTTTACTCTCATATTCCGTTTCAATATTCCATGGAATAAAAGTATTATTTTTCTTTTTCCCTTCTATTGTGTCTTTTATTTTTTTTACTATATTATCAATGCGAAGATTTATAAGCTCTATGTTTTTTGTGACATCAATTCTTTCTATTGTATGACTAGTCGCACTTACAATATCAGCTTCTCGCATTTTATCTTTGTCAATTTGATTTTTATGAAAGGCTTCATCCACCTCAATATGAAGATCTATTTGAGGAAAATATAAATCGGCTAACGCTTTTTTTCCATTTCGCATAGTAATAGGTTGCTGAGTTATAAATTTCAAAGAAAGATCATCAATAAAATTAATTATTCTACAAACAACATAATTTTCGTAATTTTTCTTATTTGTTTTAGATAATTGCTTAATATAATATTCTTTTTTATCCATAAATTTATTATTGGAATTTGTCATTTATCATTTCACACTTCGGCTCCACAGCCCTGTCGGGACTATGGAGCCAGCGATCTAAAAACCTAAAAAGCTAAGAAGCTACAACCTAAGAAGCTATTTCCTTTTTCCCAAATAAATCATCGTCTTCAAAACCGTATCGGAAGTTAAAGAAATACTGTCAATCCCCTCCTTTACCACAAATTCCGCAAAATCTGGGAAATCAGATGGCGCTTGGCCGCAGATGCCAACTTTTCTTTTTCGCTTGTGAGCGCCTTTGATCAATTGCTTGATTAAAATTTTTACTGCTTCGTTTTTCTCGTTGGCAATATGAGATAAATTTCCATTATCGCGATCTATTCCCAAAGTGAGCTGGGTTAAATCGTTACTGCCAATTGAAAACCCGTCAAAGATTTTTGCGAACTCGTCAACCAAAAGAATATTAGAAGGAATTTCTGCCATCACATAAACTCGCAGTTTATTCTTGCCTCGCTCTAAGCCCGCTTCTTTCATCACCGCCAAAACTTTTTTACCCTCTTCAACAGTTCGACAAAATGGAACCATCACAATGACATTAGTCAATCCGAATTCCTCACGGACTTTTTTGATTGCCTGACATTCAAGTTTAAACGCTTCGCGATATTTTTCATCGTAATATCTTGAAGCGCCGCGCCAGCCAATCATTGGATTTTCTTCTTTTGGCTCAAAATATGTTCCGCCGATTAAATTAGCGTATTCGTTGCTTTTGAAATCAGAAAATCGGACGATAACATCTTTAGGGTAAAAAGCGGCTCCCAACTTCCCAACTCCCTGCGCAAGCTTGTCAACGAAAAATTCAGTTTTACTTTTATAGCCATTAGTAATGCGATGTATTTTACTCGCAGTTTGCTTATCAATCTTTACGCCTTTGATTTTCCCGTCCAGCGCCATCAATGCCAAAGGATGAGCTTTAATTGTATTGTTAATAATAAATTCTTCACGCGCTAATCCTACTCCGTCATTAGGAATAAAGGACTGCGTAAACGCTTGATCTGGTTCAGCAAGGTTCATCATTATTTTTACTTTCGGCTTTTTAATTTTTCCAATATTTGTTTTTTTGACTTCAAAATCCAACAGCCCTTCATAAACATATCCTTCTTCACCTTCCGCGCAACTTACGGTCACATCTTTTCCATTCTTAATAACTTCCGTGCAAATTCTCGTTCCGACAACACAAGGAATTCCAAGTTCACGGGAAACAATCGCCGCGTGACAAGTTCTCCCGCCAGAATTTGTCACAATCGCAGAAGCGATTTTCATAATAGGCTCCCAATCCGGATCGGTCATTTCTGTTACTAAAACTTCTCCTTTCTTAAAATTTTCAATGCCGCTTACATCCTTAATAAGATTAACTTTTCCTTTGCCAATTTTATATCCCACACTTGCGCCAGAACAAAGAATTCTGCTTTTTTTGCCAATTATATATTCTTCCAAAACGTTCACATCCCTCACGCTTTGCGCCGTTTCTGGACGCGCTTGCACAATAAACAATTTTCCCGTCACTCCGTCTTTCGCCCATTCCATATCCATTGGTCTTTTATAATGTTCTTCAATGATTGTCGCCCATTCCGCGAGCTTCAAAATTTCTTTTTCTGTAATACAAAATTTCTTGCGGTCTTCAATCGGAACGGGAATATTTTTAATCGGCGATTTGCCTTCCGCGCTATAAATTAACCTGAGAGCCTTTGATCCAAGATTTTTTTCAATTATCGGCTTAAATCCTTTTTTAAGCGTCGGCTGGAAAACATAGAATTCATCAGGAGTAATTTTTCCCTGCACAATATTTTCGCCAAGTCCGTAAGCGGCGTTTATAAGCACCGCGTCACGAAATCCAGACTCCGTGTCAATTGAAAACATCACTCCGCTAATCGCCCTGTCCGATCGCACCATTTTTTGAATTCCGACTGAAAGCGCGATCGTGAAATGATCAAATCCTTTGTCCTCGCGATACGAAATAGCGCGATTCGTAAAAAGCGAAGCGATGCACTGATGAGTAGCGCAAACAACATTATGAATTCCTTTGATGTTTAAATAAGTATCCTGCTGTCCCGCGAAAGAAGCATCCGGCAGATCTTCCGCTGTCGCGCTTGATCTCACTGCGGTGTCAACATTTTTTCCATATATCTTTTCCATTTTTTCATAAGCTTTGGCAATCTCATCACTCAAATGTTCAGGAAACTTAGCGGACATAATCGCCTGTCTGACTTTTTCTCCTCGTTCTGATAAATTTCTAATATTGTGTGTATCAAGATCTTTCAAGATATCTTTTATCTCATCCATCAATCCTGACTCTTTCATAAATTGCCGATAAGCGTAAGCCGTCAAAGCAAACCCATTTGGAATGTTCACTTTTTTCTTTGTTAATTTTTGATACATTTCCCCCAGCGACGCATTCTTCCCGCCGACAAGTCCGACATCTTTATTGGTCACCTCCTCAAACCAGAGGATGTTTTTTTGTGTTCTGTTTTTCATTTTTGGTTTTGTTAGTTTTTTAAAATTGATTTATTATGGTTTCATTATAGCATAAAATTGTTTTGGATGGAACATTAATTGCAAAAAATTATCTTGACAATTATATTTTTTATGTCAAACTCCTTAATAAGGAGGAATTAATTATAAGAACTAAAGAACAAAACGGTAAAGATTTGGAAGTATTGAAAACAATAGCAGAGTTTTCAGATAACAAAAAAGCAAGTGGACAATTGAAGCTTCTTGAAAACGAAGACCTTAATTTTCTTGACTGGTCGGAGGTTGATTTTCAAGAATTGATAGACCTAATTATTGATTCTAAGAATAACACTGCCATAGACTATCTTATTGTTCTTTTGCGAAGAAAAGAACAATTAAACGACCATGGAGAGCATCTGCTAAACGAGGCAATGGCATCTCTGATCAATGCTGTTATGGAAAACGAATTGGGAGAAAAGTTCCCAGAAATTACCGAAGAGGCGCGAGTAGTGATTAGCTGCTCCTACGGCATAAACAGCTAATTTGCTAATTTCATTCACAAGGAAGCTCCGTAAGGATCTTCCTCTTTTTTATTATGTATTTTCTTGCTGGAATCAGTTTGCAACTGATCTCCAATATTTCCTAAACAAATAAAACTTATTGAAACTTAAAAACAAAAAGAACTGTTTACAAAACAGTTCTTGTGACAAACCTGACTGCTAATTGATTGTCAATAAGATTATTATGCGTGATTTAACAACAGGCTCCAGTCGGGAGACTGGATCCAACGAATTATAGCTTCAAACAAAAGATTCCGAATCCTCAAAGGATTCGGAATCTGTGAACACACACAGCTATTTCTTCCCCTCATAGTCATCATAATTCCCCAGACATTCTTTGACTTCATTATTTCTGATTTCCCAAATCACATTACAAACTTCAGATAAAACAGACCTGTCATGAGAAACTATCACAATCGGACCGTTAAAACTTTTAAGAACTTCAGTCATCGCGTCTTTGCTTTCAAGATCAAGATGATTTGTTGGTTCGTCTAATAAAAGCATATTTGAATCGCTTAGGATTAATTCCGCGATTGCTACCCTTGCCCGCTCTCCTCCGCTTAAATCGGAAATGCTTTTGAAAACACTTTCTCCAGAAAAAAGCAACGCTCCCAGAACGGTTCTTATCTCTTCCTGTCCTTTTCTGACTTTTGATTCTACTTCTTCCAAGATATTTTTTTGTGGATCAAGCTCTTCGTGCGCCTGCGCGTAATAACCGATTTTTACTCCGGAAGAAAATTTTATTTTTCCTTCAAGTGAATCACTTTTGCCAGCAAGAGTTTTTAAAAAGGTTGACTTGCCTGCTCCATTCGGACCGATAATTCCTATTTTATTTTTTTTCTCTACAGCCCAATCTCCTTCAAAAACCGCCAGAGGAAAATCTTTTCCACCGATAAAAAGATTTTTAAACTGCAATACTTTCTGAGGCAATCTCTTAGCAATATTAAATCTGATTTTAACTTTCCTCTTATTTTCCTTTGGCTCTTGAATTTTTTCAAGCTTATCAAGCATTTTGATTCTGCTTTGCACCGCCTTAGCTTTTGTCGCTTTATAACGAAATCGCTCAATCCATTCATTTTGCTCTTTTAAATATTTTTCCTGTCTTTTATACTCTTCTCTTTTCTTTTCCTCACGCGCTTCTCTTTCTTCCAAATAACCGGAATAATTGCAATAATATTTTTCCAAACCATCGCTTTGAAGTTCAAAAGTTTTATTGCAAACCAAATCAAGAAATCGTTTATCGTGAGAAACGGCGATAATCGCTCCGTCCCAATTAGAAAGAAAGTTTTCCAGCCAGGCTATTGTTTCTAAATCTAAATGATTTGTCGGTTCGTCAAGAACAAGCATATTTGGTTTTTGAAGAGCGATTTTTGCGAGAGCTAATCTCGTTTTTTCTCCGCCGCTTAAAGATTTTATCTCCCTATTCCATTCGCTTTCTGAAAAATTAAACTTTTGCAGAATTTCTTCCGCCAACTCTTCATACTCATAACCATTATTCGCCTCGTAATCAAAAACTATTTCTCCATATTCAGCTACTTTTTCTTCTAAATCCGCTCTCTTTGCGTCAGACATTAAATTTTCATAATCTCTTTTTTTAATAATCAAATCATAGATTAATTTATCAGCTGACATCATTTCTTCCAATATTTTATTATCAAGAGAATTCCAATGCGTTTCCTGAGGCAAATATCCAATACTAAGAGCTTTATTTTTTTGAACATCTCCATTATCATTTTCAAGAACGCCGATAATTATTTTTACCAAAGTGCTTTTTCCAGTTCCATTCGGACCAATAATTGCGATGCGATCATTTTTATTAACGACCATATCCACGCCAGAAAAAACTTTCTGCGTCCCAAACTTTTTTGACACTTTACTTAAAGCTAAAAGCGACCCCTCAATCAACTTGCTTTTAATTATGATATTATTTTTTAACATAAGTTTGAATTATTTATAATTTTTTAAACTGTCATTGCGAGAAGTGAAATT
>JAGLIN010000089.1 GCA_023142975.1 Candidatus Parcubacteria bacterium | reverse complement strand
CTATAGTATTGTCATTCCTGCGGAGGCAGGAATCCAGATGAAATTCCGTTAAATTATAAATGTCATTACAGTAGTTGAAATATCAAAAAAATATTACTATTAATCCGTTTGCAAGATTTTTGTTCTAAAATTCATACTTACGATATTTCATCTGGATCTCCGCCTTCGCGGAGATGACAAATTATTTTTCTTCCTTCAAACTCAAACTCTTAAATTCTTTTTTCAACTCCTTTGCGTTTTCAATTTCTTTTTTATCTTCATAAGACAAACCCGACAAAACATTTTTTAATTTCACGGAATCAATGGAAATGACTTCGTTCCATTTATTGAGCGGTTCCAGAACATTTTTTACTTTAATAATGTCATAACTAAATCTTTGCTGGGCGGTTCTGGTAATATAAATCCCGTCGCCGAAAACTCGCTCTATATTTTCAGCATCGCAATATTCATTAATCATTTTCTGCAATTCAGCTACTCGCTGTTTATTTTTTTTGTCTTCGGATTTTAGTTCGTAATATTCTTTTAAAACTACTTTAATGTCTATATCTTCTTTTTCTTCCTTTTTAAATTTATGCTGGAACATCGGGCATTCTTTTTGATAGCCGCACCAGTCACATAAAGGATTTGGCGTAGGAATGAAATTTCCTTTTTTAATTTCTTCAATAATATCCAAAATAATTTGTTTCGTTTGCGCTATTTGTTCTGGCGTTCTGAGGCTGGAAAGCTTAATACCATGCTTCAAATAATACAAGCTCAATTTAATCGGCTGATTAAGTTTCGGCCAGCGATTTGTAACTGCCATATTGTAAATAGACAACTGAAAGTCGTTATCAATATCTTGCTGAGAAGGAAGTTTTTTACCCGTTTTGTAATCAATGATTTCAAATGAGCCATCTTCCAATTTATCAATGCGATCTATAATTCCCGACAGAGTTATATCTTCTATATCCAGATTAAATCTTGTTTCCAGATCAATAACATTAAAATTTTTGGGATTATTTTTTTCATAATAACTTTGCAAAATTTTAATTCCGTTTGACAGGACTGCCATTTCTTCTTGTTTATCTTCGTAAATTTCGCTGTTCCATAAATTATTATAATATTCCAAAACGTCTTCAATTGTTGGAGGAATAGGCTGTGGATTATGCAGAAATTTCAAAACGCTATGAATAATCGTCCCAAAAACCGCTTCCTTGGATTTGGGAGTTTTTATTTTATCAATGTTTTGGAATTTGTATTTCAAGCTACAAGTCTGGAAAGTGTTGAGAGCCGAATATGAAGTTCGCATAGATTAGTATTAAATATCAAGCGTGTTTAATATAATGGTAGCTTATTTAGAGGAATGTGTAAATATTAAGATATTGAATATTGTTCTACCCAGCTTTAGCTGAGGGTCAGTGAGGTTTTAACCTCACGAGTTTTAAAAACACTGAAGCTAAAGCTTCACGAACCCTCAGCTAAAGCTGGGTAGAAATTATTTCAAGAACAAAAAAAGCGGAACAATCCGTTTTTTGAAGTAATATTTTGAAGAGTAGGGACGGGGGATATAATATAACTCACTTTCTGAGACTATATCATATGATCCCCGCCGAGGAGATCAGGTGACTTGCAGTGGGCTACCATTACCCTTATTAAAGGCAAGTAGCACTTCGCTATCCACTGATCTTTCAAGTGCGTCAAATACATCAAATATATGTGTCATTAAACACATAATTTGGTTCATTTCTTCGCGCACTTTTTTTCCAAGTCCTGCTATATTATTTTTTTTCATATTATCTCCTCTAGTGCCTCTATACAATTCAAGGCACTTTCATCATTCTAAATCAAAAATAAATTTCGTCAAGGGCAATTTAGTAGCAAGTGGAAAGTAGCAAGTATTAAGCACCTGAATACCAAATGTTGGGGACACTAAATACGCGCTACTATTTTTTGCCTTTATTTTTTATGGGTGTATAATAAAACAGTAAAATGAAATTTTAATAAATTAAACTAAAAAAATGAAAGGAAAAACAAAAAGTGTTTCTCAAAACAAAAAGGAAATCAGGGTAGCGATTTTGGGAGTGGGGAACTGCGCTTCGTCTTTGGTGCAGGGCGTGCAGTATTATAAAAAAATAAACGAGAAATCGCCGCGAGTGCCGGGGCTGATGCATAATGTTGTTGGCGGTTATAAAATAGGGGACATAAAATTTGTGGCGGCGTTTGATGTTGATTCAAAAAAGGTTGGCAAAGATTTAGGCAAGGCGATTTTTGCCCGTCCAAATTGCACGGAGAAATTTTCTAAAGTTCCTAATTTAAAAGTTGAAGTTCAGAAGGGTCCCGTTATGGACGGGGTTGCTTCTACCACTAAAGAAATGTTTGCTGTTGATAATAAACAAAAACCGGTTGATGTCAGTGATGTTTTGCGAAAAACAAAACCTGATCTTCTTATAAATTATCTGCCAGTCGGTTCTGAAAAAGCGAGTAAATATTACGCTAACAAATGCTTATTGGAAGGCGTGGCGTTTGTCAACGCCATTCCGGTTTTTATCGCTTCTGATAAAACTTGGGCTGATAAATTTGTTAAAAGAGGAATTCCGATTATCGGCGATGACATCAAAGCTCAAGTCGGCGCGACGATTTTACACAGAACTCTCACTAAATTATTTATGGACCGAGGCGTGAAAATAGTAAATACTTATCAACTGAATGTCGGCGGTAATACGGATTTCTTAAATATGCTGGAAAGAAAAAGGTTGAAAAGCAAAAAGATAAGCAAGACAGAATCAGTTCAGTCGCAAATAGTCGGTCATCTTGATGATCGGAATATTCATATTGGCCCTTCTGACTATGTGCCGTGGCTTGATGATAAAAAAATCGCTTTTATCAGAATGGAAGGAAGAAAATTCGGCGATGTGCCTGTCAATATTGAAGCGCGTTTGGAAGTGATTGATTCTCCAAACTCGGCTGGCGTTATTATTGACGCGATCAGATGCGCGAAGCTTGCTTTAGATCGCGGTATCGGCGGTCCAATTTTAGGTCCCTCGTCTTACTTTATGAAGCACCCCCCAAAACAATTTTCTGACGCGGTGGCGAAGGAGAAAGTGGAGGAGTTTATAAAAGGGTAGATATTTTTCTTTGCCATATTTACAATACCTGTTATCCTCAAAATAGAATTAAAACACTATTATGAACACAAAACAACTAAACAAATTTTTAGTTAAAGCGAAAATCAACACCTATGCTTCAGGCGGAGAAAAGCAAGAAGAAAAACTTTCCGATGGAAGCAAGGAGCTTGAGTTTGAAGAAAAAGAATTTAAATATAGGGATAGATATTTTGGATATAATTCTTTTATTGGCGAAGAAATTGTTTGGCAAAACGAAAAGACGGTTTGGGGCATGAACTATTGCGGAGAGATTGTTTCAGAAATTATTTCCGCAAAACAAATCTATCAGTTTCTTAAAGAAGCGTTAAAAAAAGTTACAGAAGATAAACCATTTAGAGGGCCTGATAATTTTAAAGAAAATGATTTTGAATATGTTAATAAAATTAGAGGAATGGTTAAAAAGTTTGAAGGACGTGAAACAATTTTTTATAAAGGAAAATCAGTATATGAATTAAGTTATTATGGTGGAATGATAATAAAAAAATTATAAAAAAACAGTATGATAATATGTAATATCATACTGTTTTAATTTCTATAAATTTCAAACCACCCCATCACTTTTCATAAACCTCAAAACTTCAAGCACTGAATATGACGCCCTAGTGATCCCCATGCTTCTCATGTCCGTATCAGTTCCGACGAGGTAGAGATTTTTGATTGGAGATTTTGGGGAGGGGAATTTCACGCCCGTTGTGACGGACGCTTTTTCTGGAACGGTAAATTGAGTGTGCTCAAAATCAATATTTTTCTTAATATTTGGCAAAGCGGTAAAAATAGAATGTTTTAATTTAGCAAGTTGTTTTTCAGAATCATCTTCTTTTAAAACGGTCGTAAATCCAATAAGCTGTTTATTTTTGGGAGCCAAATTGGAATCAAAATTTGAGACGGGAATTGCCCAATACGGAGTGCTTGTGTCAAAATGCACTTCTGATCCCAGATAGGACATTTCTGGGATTTTATTTTTTAATCCCAGCCAAAGAGTGACGCTTTTTGTTTGTTTGATTTTTTTAAGGTTAGCTTTATATTTCGCGCTAAACTTATCCGTGAAATTAGGAAGGTCTTTCACAAATCCCGAATAAACGACAGCGTCTCCGTAATAAGTTCCCTTGTCAGTTTGCACGCCGGTTATTTTATGGCGCTTAATAATAAATTTAAGCGCTTTTTCATTTGTTTTAAAAGATATTCTATTTTTGGGGATGGAATTTAAAACCGAAGAAGTTATATTTTGAATTCCTCCAAGCGGGTATCCTTGCGAGCCATGGTCATGTTTTGCAAGTTTAATTATTTTTTGAAGATGCTTTTTTACGCTTTCGTCATTCTGATTGCTTTCATCAACATATCCGGAACCGCCAAGCATTCTCCAGGCGGGAGTTTCTTCCATTGATTTGCCGCTCAGAAAATAACAAAGCGCGTCTATAAATTTGATTGATTTTATTGAGAAATTATAATTTTTTATATAATCGTAAACACTTTTTTCAAGGATGTTTTTATTAATGGAGGAATTTGCGATGGCGTCAATCATAGTTCCCGCCATCAGAATGCGGTCTCTTTTTGAGAGGATATTAAAGTAAGATAACTGGATAAGCGTCAGCGGTATCTCCTGCAGTTTATTTTGCCAGCGCGCGTAATATGATCCAATTGGCACAAATTTTGGAAGAACAGAAAAATATTTGTCCATTAAGATTTTCAAGGGGCCATTATGAATTGATGTAATAGCGTGAGGGCCGGTGTCTATATGATACCCGTCTATTTCGTATGTGCGGCAGTTTCCGCCGAGATGGTCGCTTTTTTCAATTACTAAAACATTCTTTTTTTCCTTGCATAAAGCAAGCGCTGTCAAAAGCCCGCTAATTCCCGCGCCGATTATGATAGTGTCGTATTTTTTAGGCATAAAAATAAGTTAAAAGTTTATAAAGTTAAAAAGTTGAAAGTAATTTTTTTGACTTTTATTTTGATACTGTTAAGATGTAATTAAGAAAGATAAAAAGGAATAAGGAGGGAATTCTTGTTCTTTTAAAATTTAGTAAGGAGGAATATGATTGGGAATTCTGAGAGATATTATTGAAGAGAATGATTTTCTTGTTAGGGCAAATGATATTGTAAAAACCAATAATCATCATTTTACACCTGCAAGCGTTGTGGAAGAAATAGAAAGAAAAAAAGAACATGGAATGTTAACTGATGAAGAAATTGAACTATTGAAGGAGCTAGATTTTTCTTTGACAATTATTGTGTTAATTTGGCGACACAATAATTACAATAATATTTTCGCTGGGGATTTTTTGTCAACTGAAGTTTTAGGAAAATTAAAGTTCCAAATTTTATACAGGAATTATTGTATTTGCAGAAAAAAGAAAAGCAAGAACGAAAACAAAAAAATAGAACTTGTTAGATTTTTGTTTTTTGTTTCTGAGTTTAAAGGTGTAATATTAAAAGAGGATGAAATTGACGCAATTGATATGCGGTTAGAAAAACGATGTATTATTCCAGTGTGTTTTCTTGAAGCATTTCATATAAATCAGAACGACATTATAGATTATTTAGAAAAATATTTCTTGTACCCAAATCACAAAAAATACTGTAGGCAATGGGAAATATTATCAAGGATGGGACATATTCCCGACAGAGAAAAGAAAGCAGATGGAAATGGATTTCATAATAAACTTATGAAAGGCAGAATATAAATCACAAAACATTATCTGGGTCTACATCGATGATCCAGTTTTTTTTGACTAAATTTAGTAATGAATCTCTTAATTCAAGATCTTTGCAAACTGATTTAATAATTATGTGCCAGCGGTATTTGTTGAATTCTTTATAACTGGAAGCGGGGAAGGGCTTGATGATTTCAAATTTGTTTTTTAATTTCTGATCATTTTTTATTTTACTATCCAAAGCCCGAAACATTCTTTCCGTTTCAGTTTGGCAATTTTGAGAATTAAAATCTTTGTAAATTAATTTAATAAGCTGCGAAAATGGGGGATAGCCGATGCTGTTTTCTGAAATCGCTTTTCTGTTTTCAATTTCATCTGAATAAAATTTAAACATGTCATCCTGAGCTTGTCGAAGGATATGTTTAAATAAATCATTATCCGGCTTATGTGTTTGAATTATAATCCGATGATTAGTGCTGGCTTTATTGCGAAGAGACATTAGAAACTGAAACGATTTTTCGCGGGAGTTAAACTCCGGCTGGTTAAAAATTATTTCGGGAAATAAAATTGCCGTCAAGGCGAGATTTTCCAGATTCCAATTTTTCAAAACCATTTGTGTGCCGATTAGAACATCAATTTTTTTATTTATAAAATCTTTGTATATTTTGAGTTGCTTTGATTTGTTAGAAGCGGTGCCACTGTCTAAGCGAGTTATCTTTATGTTTTTATTAGCGAATAATTTTTCAATTTCTCCTTCAATTTTTTCTGAGCCGTAGCCGAATGAACTGATATTTTGTCCTTGGCACTTCGGGCATTTTTTAATCAGTCTTATTTGTTCTTGGCATTTTTGGCAATATAAATAATTTCCATAAGAAACCAAAGTTGTTTCGCAATTTTTGCATTGCGCGATCCAATGGCAATCACGGCATTGGGTAATTGTATTATTTCCCAATCTCGGAATGAAGATGATCGCTCGTTTTCTTTTATAAATATTTTCCAACAAACTGTCCTGCAAATCTTCTGATAAAACGGAATAATTTTTTTTCTGGCGCTCGGCGTTTATGTCAACAACGACGAAATCCCCCCTGCCCCCTTTTTGAAAGGGGGAGAACGAAATCCCCCCCGCCCCCTTTTTGAAAGGGGGAAATACAGCTCCCTCTCCCCGCGGGAGAGGGTTGGGGTGAGGGGCGTCGTCGTTTTGAAAAATCAGTTTATTTTTTATTTCATAATAACTTCCCACGCTTGGTGCTGGCGAAGACAAAACAATTTTCGCTTTCCAAATTCCCGCCAATTTCTCCGCAACCTTTATTCCATGATAGCGCGGATTCATATCCCATTGCTTATA
>JAGLIN010000088.1 GCA_023142975.1 Candidatus Parcubacteria bacterium | reverse complement strand
CTGGATTAAATTCTACGGGAATCTGGCGGATTCTTCCCGGCAAAATCGTTGTTTTTCTTATTTCCGTTTCTCCTAATAGCTTGCCATTATTTGACAGAATTGCCAACTTTCCAGACGGTTTAATATGATAAGTGTCATTATTTCTAATTTGCAAATTAAATTGAAGATGGCTTGTCTCAACAATGAAAAACGATTTTATTGTTTCCGCGTAAGCAGTGGAGACTAAACCTGTAGCATTAAACACAGAATCTTCCAGCTTTTTGAGATGGAATTCTTCCGGAATACTAAATTCGCTGACAGTCAAAAAACTGGCATCTGTCGGTTTTTTTCTCTCGCCAATGGAAATCAAAAGCAGTGTTCCTATTTTCGGCACGATATTGACTCCGCTTTTATTATAATAAAGACTGCCAGAGGCGGAGATTTTTGGTTCAAAGAAAATTACCGCGTAGTGTCCCCCGTCTTCCGCGTTCTCAGGAACGGAAATAGTAAATTTAATATTTACAGTTTCTCCCGGATCCAAAATAAAATTTGGGTTTTCAATCTCCATCCACTTGCGCGGATTAAATAAAACATCATCATCTTCGTTGTCAGAAAGATTATTATAGAACACAGGCGTTCCGGAAACTTCCTCCGCCCCAAAATTTGAAGCGATCGCCTCAAGAGGCATAGGACTTTCTCCCTTATTATATATTTTTACTTTTCCGTTATAAACTTCTCCCTTTTCAAGCTGCAACTCAAAAATTTCCGGGGCTATGGACAACCTAATCTGATTGTTGTTCTGAGCGTTTGCTGAGGTAGCAAAAAAGCAAAAAAATGCTATCAGAAATATAGGAACGCTTAGATCTATATAATTTTGTATTTTTTTATGTTTCATTTGTTTAAATTAATGTTTGAGTATAATCCTGGAGTGTTGAGCGTAGCGATAGCGAAGTTCAACCTGAAGTTTCTGATGCGGGAACTGGTTTTTTTTAACCAGTTTCTAATAGTTCTAAGTCTCAACAGTCTCCGTTTTTATCGCACTATGTGGATTAGCAGAAGACCAATACCAGTGTTCAGGATTTGCCACATATTGTTTCCGTATTGGATTCTCGTGAATATAATTCGCTTTTTGAAAAAAGTATTTTTCTGATTCAATTAACTTGGGCATATTTGTCTTTTGCCAAAATTCATATTTATTATTATCAGCTTGAAATAATTTTAAAACATTTGGTTCTGTGGCAATAATATTTTTCTGTATTTCTTTAGAAGTAAATCTTTTAAAATCTCTTACAAAGGCAATCATATTAGAAGAAGAGGCTATCAGATGAAGATGGTTTAACATAAAAACATAAACAAACAACTTTAAATCTTTATTCTTTTGACAATATTGGATTGAGTTGCTTAGAATTTGGAATCTGTTATGTCTATCAAAAATATAGTACCAGTTCTTTATGGTGAAAGTAAGGAAATACATTCTTGAATTTAGTTCTTTTGAGATTTTGATAGATGGCATGTTGTTATTTGTTTTATTTGCTTATGCGAGAACTTATGCGATGCGAGAATTTATGCGATGCGAGAACTGGTTTTTTTAACTTTATGCGATGCGAGAACTGGTTTTTTTAACCAGTTCTCTATGTTTTGAAGATGCAATAGTATTATTTGCTTGGGAAACACTGGGAACTGTTTACAAAACAGTTCCCGCGAAGCTTCGCTACGCTCAACACTCCATAACGATCCGCTTCTATTTAATATTCCGCTGTCACGACATAAACAATAGTGGTAGAATAATCTCCTGGCTGTTGAGTGTTAGAAACAGAAATTCTATAGGTGATATCATAGAAAATTCCATCGGCCGGACTGTCATAGTCCATAACTCT
>JAGLIN010000087.1 GCA_023142975.1 Candidatus Parcubacteria bacterium | reverse complement strand
GAGCTCCATGGTAGTACTGCCAGACAACTTGAGAAAGATGGGTTTTTTAATGAATCAATTAGCGAATTTGAAGCTTGCCAAAATATAAACAGCATGCACATACCTTCACTAAATGGAATAGCGAAAGTTTATGAAAAATTAGACGACATGGATAATGCCGAAAAATACAAAAATATGGCAAGAGAGGTTCTTGCCAGGATATGGGATAAGAAAATTGAAGCTAAAATACGCAAATTTTATAAACTATAATCAATGAAATATTCAGGTTAAAAAACCATAAAACTAATTACAGAGAGCTCATATTTGAACTATAATAAAAGTAAAAAAGAGATATAAAATAAAAAATAAACATGACAAAGAAAATTCTCGAACTAACGGAAAAAATATACTATGAAGGAGTTGTAAAAGCAAAAAAGGAAGCGGAACTAATTCTTTCAAATGCGAAAAAGGAAGCCGATAACATTATTGACGCAGCAAAAAACAAGGAAAAGGGAATTGCTGAACAAGCTCAAAAACAAGCAAATGAGCTTAAAAAAAATACAGATTCGGAAATGCGCCTGGCTGCACGGCAATTTATCAGCAACCTAAAACAGCAAATTAGCAGACTTATTACGGCTGTGCAGGTAGAATCTCCAGTAAGGGAAGCTTTCAATGATAAGAGATTTGTAGAAAGCATCATCCTAACGATAATTAAGAACTGGAACCCGCAAAAGCCGGAAGAATTAAATATCAGCCTGCTGCTTCCGCAAAATGAGGAAAAAGAGCTAATTGATTTTTTTAATAGCAAGGCAAAAGAATTTTTAGATTCCGGTCTTGAGATTGATTTTGATCCGAATATCAAAAGCGGTTTTAAAATCGGGCCAAAAGATGGTAGTTATTACATAAGTTTCACTGATAAAGATTTTGAAAATTATTTTAAAAATTATCTCAAAGACAGGACAAGGAAAATGATCTTTAGTTAAGAATAACTGGAACTTATCCACATGGATTTTACAATCTTTAAAAGAAACTATTACTGTTTAGTTTCGGGGCTTCCCGACATAATAATTGACGGGAACAAACCGGGGGAGACGAGTCGTGAGTTTAAAAATGAACTTGCAGAGCAACTGCATACATCTGATTACAAATTGGCGGAATTACTTTATCTGCATTACGATAATAAGAATTTGTTAAATCTGCTCTTAAAACAAGATAAGCAGTTTATTAATCATGGGAATTATACAGAAGATTATTTAGAGGAACAAATTAAGGAGCCTACAGATATTGTTGATTATATGAAACAACTTATCTACAATTTCAAGGCTGAAACTTCTGGAAAATCAAATCTGAGCTATGAAAATGAATTACAAAACCTATACTACGAATATGTTTTACAAGTAAAAAACAACTTTTTAAACCAATGGTTCAAGTTCGATGGTGATGTGAAAAATATTTTAGCCGCTGCAAATTGTTATAAATATGGCTACGATATTGAAAAACAACTTATCCGTGTAAAGGAAGAAGACGATGTATATGAAACTCTGATTAAGCGTGGCCTTAAAGCAGATTCACTGGCCGACGAAGTTCCGGATGCAGATAAAATATTACAGATTGCAGAATCTGAAATGGATATTTCAGAAAAAGAAAAAGCACTCGACAACATAAGGTGGGAATTCCTAGACGAGCATACATTTTTTAATTATTTCAATATTGAAAAGATATTGAGCTATGTAATTAAACTAAAAATAGTTGAACGTTGGATTGAACTTGATAATGAAACAGGGAAAGCATTCTTTAACAAATTGATAAATGATATAAAAATGAGCTATAATTTCCCGGAAGAATATAGTCTGGCAAAAAGCAAAAAAATTGATAATAATTAATACATAAAATATGAGTACAAAAGGTAAAGTTGCAGGGATTATTGCAAACCTCGTAATTGTTGAGGTTGACGGGCCGGTTTCTCAAAACGAGATTTGCTATATCAACATGAGTGGGGTAAAACTAATGGCCGAGGTTATTAGAATTGGTGGGAAAAATACATATGTCCAGGTATTTGAAAGCACAAGGGGTTTAAAAGC
>JAGLIN010000086.1 GCA_023142975.1 Candidatus Parcubacteria bacterium | reverse complement strand
TGACAACAAATGCTGGAGCGGAAGAAGTTCAGAAAATATTCCCGGAAAGTTTTTATAATAACAAATTCGGCACAGTAACTGTTGTTAATAAAAACGCAAAAGATAATAGTTTGAAAAATATAGAAATTACGACCTACAGGGTTGATATTGGCTATAGCGACAAACGTCATCCAGATGAAGTAAAGTTTACTCCGAGTTTAAAAGAAGATTTAGCGAGACGGGATTTTACAGTTAATGCGATGGCGATCGGAGTGGAAAGTAAGAATCCTGTAAAGTCTAAGGTTGGAAGTTATGAAATAATAGATTTATTTGGCGGACAGAAGGATTTGAAAGATAAAATTATTAGAGCAGTTGGAAATCCTGAAAAAAGATTTCAGGAAGACGCGCTTCGGATGCTGCGCGCTATTCGATTCGCGGTTCAGTTGGATTTTGAGATAGAAAAAACTACTTTTGAGTCAATCAATAAAAATAGCGCATCATTAAAATTTGTTTCGCAAGAAAGAATAAGAGACGAGCTTGAAAAAATTATTTTATCAAATAAGCCGTCAGAAGGAATTGAACTTCTTAGGAAATCAGGATTATTGAAATACATAATTCCCGAACTTGAATTGGGAGTTGGCGTCAGTCAAAACCGCCATCATATTTATACAATCTACGAACATTGCATTTTATCTCTAAAGCATTGTCCCAGCAAAAAACTTGAAACGCGATTGGCGTCACTGATGCATGACATTGCTAAACCGCAAACAAAAGCCGGCGTTGGGCAAGATAGCACTTTTTATAATCATGATTTTGTCGGAGCCAGATTTTCGAAAAGGATACTTAAACGGCTTAAATTCCCAGGAAAAATTGTGGACAAAGTTTCTCTTTTGGTGAAAAATCATATGTTTTACTATAATGTCGATGAAGTATCGGAGGCTGGAGTGAGGCGTATTATAAAGAGGGTTGGAAAAGAAAATCTAAAAGATCTGATGGATTTAAGAATCGCGGATCGTCTCGGAAGCGGAGTGCCAAAAGCAAAGCCATATAAACTTCGTCATCTTGAGTATCTAATTGAAAAAGTGGGTAAAGATCCGATTTCTCCCAAAATGTTAAAAATAAACGGGCAGGATATTATAAAAATTTTAGATATAAGACCAAGTCCAAAAATAGGCGCGATCTTAAAAGTTCTTCTCGCTGAAGTTATTGAGGATCCGGAAAATAACACAAAAAAATACCTTGAAAAAAGAGTGGGGGAATTAAATAAATTGCCAGAAGAAGAAATTAAAAAAAGCGAAAAAGTTATTAAAGAGAAAAAAGAGGAAGAAGATTTGAAAGATAAGAAAAAGTTTTGGGTAAAATAAAAACCTATAAATCTTTGAAGGCGACATTAGCCAATGTCGCCTTCAAAGATTTATAGGTTTTTTTAGTGGACTCACTGGGAATCGAACCCAGATTTCCGCAATGCGAATGCGATGTACTACCGTTATACTATGAGCCCTTATCATTTTAACATACTAACATTTTAACATGTAAACATTTATAGAACTTCTCACTTTATGTCATCTCGAAATGAGCCACAGCGATTGAGAGATCTGAGAGTTATCTTAATATATACATCATTTCTGTATAATAGCGTTCACGAATTTCTCACCCTATCGGGTTCGAAATGACAGTTATAACAAGTTTATAACATCCCTAAAAATACTGGTGTAATAAATGTTTCAATTAAAGCGGCGACAAATAATAATGGAACAAGAACAAGTATATAAAATTTAATCGCTTTTGTCCACTCTTTTCTAAAATTTTTCTCACCTCCAAAAATTCGCCAGATGGCGATTTTCCCCATTTTTATTCCGATGGCGACGGATAAAATCAAAACTGGAATTTCAATTATTCCATGAGGCAAGATACCAACAATAAGAAAACTCCATGACAGTTCTTGGGAAACGATTTGCGCGAAAACTCCCAAGATCATTCCATTTGCCCAAACGGATAATAAAGGAACTAATCCGGCAAAAATTCCAAGAAGAACTACGGTAAATAACTTTATGACATTATTTTCTAAAATAAACAAGAACATTTCCAGCGAAGTCATTTTTTCGGAAACAGAAAAAAATTCTTCAAGCTCTTTTATAATCTCCTGCGTTTCTTTTGGAAAATTTTGCGCAAAAATATATCCGCTTAAAATAGCAGATAAAAAAATAAGAGAGGAAAGTAAAATATAAAACCTCAGGTCTTTTATGTATTTTATTATTTCTGGGATTTTCATATAATTATATTGCTAAATTGTTGAATTGTTAAATTGCTATGCATGACACAGCAATTTGACAGTTGATACTTTATTGCTACGAATTTTATTATAGCATCTTAGATTAAATTTCCCTAATAAAAAAAGAGACTCAATTACTTAAAGTCTCTTAGAACTCCAGGGTAACATTAGAAGATTATTTGATTCTAAAATCTCAATAATTTCTTCTCTTCTTGTCTTTTTTACAGATATATCTGGATGAACAAGTATTCTTGGGTTGAGGCTCAAAAATCTCCACTCTTCTCCAATCGGTCCGATGAGTTCATTTAATATTAACTCTATCTCACGAACATTACGACCGTTTGGTTCCAAGAAAATTTTATCTAATGTTCTTGTCCATTCACTGTCATCGTTACCAAACATTGCTTTTTTCCAACTATCACCACTCAATTTTATCTCTCCTATTTTATTTTTATAATTTTTATTTTTGTTTCTCTCCATCAAAAAATCCCGAGGCGTT
>JAGLIN010000085.1 GCA_023142975.1 Candidatus Parcubacteria bacterium | reverse complement strand
GAATGTTCGTGCAACAAAGCCGATTCTAAATGTAAAAGTGATTTCCTTGATGACAAATGGGAAATGGATAAAAGATGGATACAAGATGGGCAAGATTTTATTTTTATTCCAGACGAAACAAGAAAAGGAGGACCTAGAATAGACTTTAAAGAACCAGTTTCTGATAATTTTCACTTAGCTTTTGATTTTGAACTAGTTAAAAACGAAAATAATAAAAACAACGAAATAAATTTAGTTATTTATGTTGATGATTTATATGAAATAGTTTTAGGAGATGGCAATAGAGAGAATTTTTATTTAAAATCTGATGGTAAATATGTATCTGAAATAAAAACTAGATTAAACATAATTCCATTTGAGCATCCTATTATGTTTGACGAATGGACAAGAATTGAAATTAATCAAAATGTTTCAAAAAATTCTAAAACTAGATCTATTAAAGTTAGCTTTAATTATTGTCCCTCTATATTTGGTAAAGATGAGTGTAACAAGAATCAACCCGAAATATACTTATTTGAAATAGATGATAGCCCGGATCCAGAGAAAATTTCAAGATTAATAAGTATAGGATTGAGAAATAGTTCAAATGTTATAAAAACAAAATTCCATTATTTTGAATTAGAAAATAGATAGAGAAATTTTATATTTCTAATATCATTAAAAGAAGGGGGGCGAATAAACTTATGAATCAAAAAATATTATTTATATTTGGAATTGTATTGGCGCTGACCGGAGCGGGGATAATGTTTCATGGGAATGTATTTGGAGAAAACAACTCAGGCATTGCCACTGTTCTGGGAATTGTCGGTATAGGTTTGATAGCTAAATCAAAATTCAGGCTGCTTAAATAACAAGCCTTAGCAGATAAGTAGAAACTAAAAGGTTTAAGTCAGAAACATTAAACCAACGGAGATAACAGAATTGGCAGTACATTAAGCACAGTCCTTTCTATAGTTTAACTGATTCAAGCTATTATATTTACAAATAGCAAAGAAAGCTTAAGGGTTAAACAATTGACAAAAAGGACTGTCCTTAGGCTAAAAAATTACTATTACTCGTTATAAGTTTATAAATAATTCTAATTTTCTATAATGAATAGAAAAAAAATAGTTGTCTATATTATTGGTATTGGAGTAATGTTTTTTCTGTTAACATTTTTTGTTTCAGCAAATCTGATTGGAAACGAGGTTGAGAAACGGTGCAAAATTGCCCAGCAGGAATATGAAGGAGATTGCGTAGAAGCTCTCATGAGATTGATTGAGGATGAAACAACTGATTATAGAGAAAAAAATAGCGCAATTTGGGCGCTTGGACAGTTGGGAGATAAAAGAGCATTGCTGTTTTTACAAAAATATTATACGGGTTATGATAGTAATAATCGAATCAAACAGGACGAGGCACTAAGTCAGTATGAATTATATAAAGCAATAAAATTGTTAAGTGGCGGTTTTAATGTCACGGCTTTTATTTGGAGATAAAAAATTTATAGACCTAGAAAAGATTTTTCTACTAAAAATATTTCCACATCCCTCCCACACATATCCCGAGCAAGCAAAATAAATCTTTATGGGTTGTTTTTAAAATTTTAAGTGTTGACAAATTATATTATATTGCTATTCTTTAGATATTGGAATGAATAAAAAATATAGGCAGACGGCTACTTGTTAATATTTAGTAGATAATTATTTGTCTATGGTAAGGAGGTTCCGATTATGGTGATGGTAATATATGTTGAAGGACATGAAGTCTTAAGGAATAAAATCGAAGAGATACAAGACCAAAAAGAATTGTCTCAAAAAAATGCTTTTTCGTTAAGTGAAGAAATCAGTACGATAAACGGAGAGATTCGATCAAGAGAGAAGGGAGTAAACGAAATAGAGAATTGCAATAGAAGAATAATTATGCGTGGTATTCTGAAAAACAAACAAAGAACAAGAACTGTACTTTGTCTTGAATTGAAAGAGCTGAATGAGGCAATTAAGAAATATTGTATTGAAATATTTGCTTTTACTCTTGCCCAGCAACAATTAGAATGGGACGGTCCAGAAGGAGACTATTCTGATCCCAATCCTTATCCAAGATGAAATATTCTTGGATTATTTTTTTGTATTATTTATCAAAAAAATAAATTTAAATCTTTTGGTGATTTGTGATAAAATATAGATATAATAAATTAAAATAAAATCATGAATAAACTATTATTAGTTACAATCGCTATTGTTGCTATTATACTCAGTCTGGGAGTTTGGTTGATCTCTAACGATAAAAAGGATGAAGACGAAAAGGTGGTAAAAATAAATAATTTTCAGGAATGTATTGAGGCGGGCAATCCGGCAATGGAAAGTTATCCGCGCCAGTGTCGCGCGGGTGATCAAACTTTTACGGAATATATCGGAAACGAACTTGAAAAAACGGATCTCATTTTTCTTGATTCGCCTCGTCCAAACCAAACCATAAAAAGTCCTTTGG
>JAGLIN010000084.1 GCA_023142975.1 Candidatus Parcubacteria bacterium | reverse complement strand
TTTGAAGGTGATTTTCCCGTAGTCTTAACCGATTGGGACGGACTGATAATCGGCGAGGGGATTGCCGTGGCTCAAAGTGAATGGATGACGGAAGAATTTGTGCCATTTACGGCTGAAATCAAATTTGAAGTTCCAGAATATAAAAATAATGGAACATTGATTTTGCAAAAAGACAATCCGTCTGGATTGCCAGAGAACGATGATGCGCTGGAGATGCCTGTTTTTTTTGAAAAAAGCGGAGAGGGGGAGAGTGTTTTGCCTTTGAATTCTGACGAGGCTTTTGCCATTGCCCGAGAAACTAAAGGATGCTCTATGGCAGGAATATTGACTGACAAATATGTCTATAATGAAAATACGAAGACTTGGTGGATTGACTTGGAAAGAATGCCGGAACTTGAAAAAGACGGTTGTAATCCGGCATGCGTGGTAAGCGAGGAAACAAAGTCGGCGGAGGTGAATTGGAGATGCACGGGGCTAATGCCGGATTCTAATTAAATATAGAATTACGAATTCCCTTGCGGGAACTGGTTTGCAATCAGTTTCAAGATGTTTATTATTTTTTAATGTCTATTATTGCAAAATTTATCAAGTGGTGCTTGCAAAAACGATAGAAAACCTTTATACTGACTGATGCAGATTGGTTCCAGTCCGGTACTGGGAGTAGACAATTTTTATTTATAAAATATATCTATGGCAAAAAGAAAAACTGGAGTCGGGAAAAAGAGAAAATCACATTCTCATAAAACCGCAAAGCGGCTTGAAATTAAGAAGCTTATGCTTGAGGAAAAAGCTAAGAAGAGAAAACATAAGTAGGGTTTGTGGCGAGTATTTAAATAACCTGCTTTTTAGTAGGTTGTTTTATTTTTTCTTGATTTTAAAAGCAAAAAAGAGTAAGCTAAAAGTAGGTAGATTATAAAAATAACTCAAAATTTATGCCTGAACTACCTGAGGTGGAGACAATTAAAAACAATTTAAAAGAAAAAATTCTTAATAAAAGAATTAAGAAAGTTGATTTGAGGTTGAAGAAAATTGTAAAAAGTTCCGCGAGAAGTTTTGCTTTGGATTTAGAAGGAAATAATTTTAAAGATATAAAAAGAAGAGGGAAGCTTTTGATATTTGGCATAGGAACAGGGCATTGCCCTGTTCCTACAAATAAATACTTGCTTATTCATTTGAGAATGACTGGGCAATTAATTTATCAAAAAAATAAAAAAATTATCGCGGGCGGACATAGTGATGGCGGTAGAGACGAGGCACTGCCTCGTCTCTACAACGATTTGTCGAATAAACATACGCATATTATTTTTTATTTTAGCGATAAGTCCCAATTATTTTTTAATGACCTACGACGATTTGGCGTGGTAAAAATTGTTAATGAAAAAGAATTGGAAGAAGCCTTAAACAACTTTGGCGTAGAACCGTTAGAAAATAGCTTTTCTTTAAAAGTGTTTCAAAATATTATTAAAAATAAGGATGGCAATATTAAAGCGTTTTTGCTAAATCAAAAATACATTGCCGGTATTGGCAATATTTACGCTGATGAAATTCTTTTTGAAGCAAAAATTTTGCCAAACAGAAAAGTTGATTCTTTAAAAATAGAAGAAATTAAAAAACTATATCAGGCAATTAGAAAAATTTTAAAAAAAGCCGTCAAACATCGCGGGACGACTTTTAATAGTTACACCGACGCGCGCGGTCAGAAAGGGAATTTTACCAAATTTTTAAAAGTGTATAAGCGAGAAAAAAAGAAATGTTTAAGATGTAAAAAAGGTATGATTATAAAAACCAAAATTGCGGGAAGGGGGACGAGGTACTGTGATAGGTGTCAAGAATGATAGGATTTGAGTTATTAAAATAAAAAAATAAGCATCTGCATTCTCTTTAAAGGGACATACAAATGCTTTCTTGTTCTTTTGCTTCTTTATCTTTTTTGGACAAGTCTATTTCAATGATGGCGGCTATGATAAGTACAATTGCCGCTGCTACTAAATTATATGGATGACCGGTTATGCTTAGTAATCCTATAAATAGCAGAACATTACAAACAATAGAGCTTGTACGAAACGAATAATAGTTCTTATTATTTTCACCTTAATTCCTCCCTGTTCATAAAATACAATAAACAAAATAAATGTCAAAACTAAACCTCAAAAACTTAAAAAACAAAAACATCCATATCGTTGGAATTGGCGGGGCGGAGGGAAGCGCTATCGCGGAGTTTTTGGTGGGGAATAATATTTCTTCAATAACTGGGCATGATTTTTCTTTGCGGAAAGATTTTAAAGATGCGTTTTATAAAACACATTTAAGTTTGAAATTAGATGAAAGAGAAAAAGCGTTAAATCATCTTTTAAATCTGCCGATTAAAATTAATTTTAAAGATCACTATTTGGAAGGAATTGAAGAAGCGGATCTCGTTTTTGTTTCGCAAGTTTGGTTTAAATATCCACAGAATATGCCGATATTACAGGACTTAAGAAATAGTGGAACGCCATTTAAGACGATTACTAATTTATATTTTGAGTTCGCGCCGTGTAAAATAATTTCCATAACGGGAACAAACGGCAAAACGACGACAGCGAGATTGATAAACAATATTTTTGAAAATTGGATTGATGACGGAGTTCACTCTTTGGAGTGTAAAAATATAATTCTAAATTTTGCTTACAGGTTAAAACCTGAACTCCAACCAAAGATTTATTTTGCGGGAAACGACAGGCAGAATGTTCAAGTTTTAGATAAGTTAAATGAAATGTCGGAAAATGATGTTTTGATTTTAGAAACAAGCAGCACCCAGCTTTTATTAAATTCCGGCATTAGTCCGCATATTGGAATTATTACGAATATAACGCCAAATCATCTTGACGATCACGGCAGTTTTGAAAATTATATTGAGGCGAAAAAGAATTTAATTAAATATCAAAATAAAGAAGATTTTGCGGTTTTGAATTACGACGATGATGTTGTGAGAAAAATAGCGGAGGAACATAATAAATCAAAAGTGTTTTTGTTCAGTAAAAGGACGGTGCAAAATGGCTCCACAGCTCTGCGGGGACTATGGAGCCAACATGATGGATGTTTTATTAGGAATGAAAAAATAATAATCAAGTTTAATAAAAAAGAGCTTGTTATTTGCAATGTCGGCGATATTAAAATTCCAGGGAAACATAATTTGGAAAATGTTTTGGCAGCGGTTTCCGCGGCTTATCTTTACGGAGTGGATTTGAAAAATATAAAAAAGGGAATTATGAATTATACAGGAATAAAACATAGATTAAAACTTCTTTATAATATCAATGAGATAAAATATTATGACGATACGCAAGCGACAACGCCAGAGGCGACAATCGCGGGAATTGAATCTTTTAATAATGACATAATTTTACTGGCGGGCGGAGATGACAAGGGAATGAACTATGAAAATTTAGCAAGAAAAATAAACAAAGAAGCGAAACTGCTTGTTTTGTTTCCCGGCAGCGCTTCGGATAAGATTGAGAAACTAATTGATGAAAGCAAAGTTGATTTTATAAAAGTAGAAGACTTTTCCGAAGCGATAAATGTCTTAAAAGATTATTACAAAAAAGCCGCTATATTAAAAGACACGGCAGTTTTAATTTCTCCAGCGGCGGCGTATTTTTATTCAAAGTTTGTGGAGGGGAGCGGGAAGGATTTGAGGGAATGGATTAAATTGCTGAAATAGCTAAATTTGTCATAGTG
>JAGLIN010000083.1 GCA_023142975.1 Candidatus Parcubacteria bacterium | reverse complement strand
TTGTTAAAAGTTAGTGCTGTTTGATAGTGTGAGGTCTATAGAGGCTCAGCCTCTCCACACTAATTTTATTATTACGGTTTATTTAGATATAGAACACAATACTTTAAATAACAAATAATCATGTGGAGGCTGAGCCTCTGTCGGGAAACAATATTACAACATGCTTAAATTTCTTCTAAAATTATTTTTCACTTTATTTATAATAGCGATGATATTTTTTGTCGCCTTTTTTTATGAAATATTCTCCAGCGGGCAAAAAATATTTTCCAGCAATGAAAAAAATACCTCAATCATAAGACAGCTTGGTGAGATGGTTTTTAACCCCGTAGAAAAATTAAAAGGAGAAGAAAGCGACAGAATTAATATCTTGCTCCTGGGAATCGGCGGCGAGAAACATTATGGCGGCGAACTTACGGATACAATTATGATCGCCAGCGTAAATACCAAAACAAATGAAGCGGCATTGCTTTCCATTCCCAGAGATCTGTATGTCCAAATCCCCGGGACTAATGTAAATAATAAAATTAACGCCGTAAAAATTTACGGCGATCAAAGCAAAGAAAAAAATGGCATGGATTTAATCAAAAAAGTCGTAGAAGAAATTTCCGGATTAGATATTCATTATTACGCTCAGCTTGACTTTCAGGGTTTTATAAAAATCATTGACGATCTCGGAGGAATTGATATTTATTTGGAAAAAGATATTAACGATCCCAGTTACCCAAATTTTAGCCGCGGCTATGATCCTTTTTATATTAAAAAAGGTTGGCATCATTTAAATGGAGAAACAGCGTTAAAAGTAGCCCGTTCCCGCCACAGCACAATGGGCGATTTTGACCGCATTAAAAGACAGCAAGATATTATTAAAGCGACGAAGCAAAAAATCTTTGAAAGATATTCCCAATTTGATCTTATCACTTTTAAAAATATTTTTATTTCTTTAAGCAATAATTTAAAAACAGATTTGGAATTGAAAGAATTGCCAAGATTTTATAACATTGCCAAAAAAATAAAAAACTACGATATCACTGTTGAAACTGTTGATACTAAAAACTATTTAAACCGAACTTACATCGGAAGAGGCTATACTCTGCAAGCGAAAGGAAATGACTATGAAAAAATTAATGAACTAAGCGCCAATATATTTGATCTTGAAATTTCCGAAAAAAGGAAAGAGGTTATTGAAAACGAAGGCGCGAACATTGAAATAAGAAATGGCACGGGGACTTTGGATTTGGCAAACAAAGTGGCTTGTGATTTAGAAGAATTTGGATACAGAATTATAAACTCTACGAATATAAATCCGCCCGATTTTTCTGGCGTTCAAATTTATGACAATTCAAAAAATTCAAAACCAGATACTTTGGAATTTTTGAAAGAAAAGTTTAATGGTGTTATAATGGAAGTGCTTGAAGATAATTTTAGCAAAGCGGATTTTGTGATTGTGTTGGGAAAGGGGTTTTGATATTTCACTATCATCCTTAGTATAATGTCATCCTGAGCTTGTCGAAGGATAGGCAGACTCGCTAAATTTATCACCCTTCGACAAGCTCAGGATGACAAATTCAGCTATTCATAATTCACATTTATGAAATTAATTATCGGTCTCGGCAACCCAGGAGAAGAATATAAAAAAACCAGACATAACGCTGGCTTTTTGGCGATAAATGAAATAGCGGATAATTTCCAGTTTCCAGTTTCCAGTTTTAGTTCTAAGTTTAACGCTGAAATTTCTCAGGGGATTATTGATAATGAAAAAGTTATTTTAGTTAAGCCAATGACTTTTATGAATAACTCAGGACAAGCGGTTAAAGCTATTATTGATTATTATAAAATTAAACCAGAAGATATTGTCGTCATTCATGATGACCTAGATATTTTATTAGGCAAATATAAACTCTCCAAAAACAAAAACTCCGGCGGACATAAAGGAGTTCAGTCAATTATTGATTATTTAGGAACGAAAGATTTTACAAGAATCAGAATTGGAATAATGACCGAAAATAAAAAAACACCAACGGAGAAGTTTGTGTTAGAGAGATTTAGTAGAGATGAAATGGAGATTATTGAGGGAGTGATTGAGGAAATTATAACTTTACTTTTTTATAAAAATCAAAATCTAAAAAAATAAAGGGAGCTGAATTACATCAGTTCCCGCATTTGCTGAATAGCAAATTCATCATCAACCCATATTTCAATCTCAATGGGATACAAAATATCCCATTGACAGGAAAGACGATCCGTTACTTCTTCGCTTCCTATGTCTAAAAGAGAAAGAGATGTCAAGATATCAGATACTCTATCTGCATCTTCCCCTGATAGATTGTCCTTTTTGAGAATTTCGATGATTTCATCAATCTCATGTTTGATTAACAATGCATCAGGATGTTCTTTCAGTTCGTTAAGCTCTCTTAAAATTTCATTTTGAAGAGAATTCCTTTTTTCTTTTAACTGGATTACCGCCTCTCTATTATTTTCTATCATAATATCCTCCTACGATTTTTATTTATTACTTTTATAATCCCTACCCCCCACTATCCTGTTAATGAGCGCGAGATCTAAATTTACAAGAAAAATAGACCTTGACTCTGGCTAATAGTACAACTAAGGAGGGGTTGTCATACTTTCACCGCTCATAAACAGGATAGTGGGGAGTAATAAATTTTGAATATTGAATTGTCATCCCAGAATTTTTTTCTAAAAAGCGAAGCTTTAGAAAAAAAATGTCTGGGATCCAGTAAATCTCACTTAACAAAATTATTCTATAAATATTGCTCATTGAGATTTACTGGATTCCTGCCTCCGCAGGAATGACAAGATATTCTTACTCAACAAAAGAGTATAGCACACTTAAAAAATATGTCAACCCCCGAACATAAATTTTATAACGCCTTCAATTTGATCCCGCAAATCGGACCAAATCGGTTTCGGAAGCTTTATAATTATTTTGAGACAATGGAAAGCGCCTGGGAAGCGAATATTTTTGAATTGCAGAAAGCTGGATTAGAACAGAAAGTGATTGAAAAAATTATGGAGGGGAGAAAAACAATTTCGCCGGAAGAAGAATTTGCGAAAGTTGAAAAAGAGGGTGTGAAAATAATAACAATTAAAGAAAATGGATATCCGAAACTCCTGAAAGAAACAGACAGCGCGCCGGCGCTTTTGTATTATAGGGGTGAGATAAAAAAAGACGAATTTACAATTGCCATTGTCGGACCAAGGAAAGCATCAACTTATGGACAGCAAGTCGCCGCGCAATTGGCGCGTGAATTATCGCAAGCTGGAATAACGGTTGTCAGCGGCATGGCGCTCGGCGTTGACGGCATTGCGCACAGAGAATGTTTAAAACTTAAAAACAGAACGCTCGCGATTTTGGGCGGCGGAATTGAGACAGGAAGCATTTACCCGCCAAGCAACTCCCAAATCGCAGGAGAGATCGCGCAAAACGGCGCGGTAATCAGCGAATACCCAATCGGCACTCCCCCGCTTAAACAACATTTTCCGGCAAGAAACAGAATTATCAGCGGACTTTGTTTAGGAGTTTTAGTTGTTGAAGCGGCAGAAAAATCCGGCGCGTTAATTACAGCAAGATTCGCCCTTGAACAAAATCGCGAAGTATTCGCCATCCCGGGAAGCATTTATTCCAAAACTTCCGAAGGAACAAACAATCTAATCAGATTAGGCGCCAAGCTTGTTAACAAAGTAGAAGATATTTTAGAAGAGTTAAATTTGGAATCCGTCGCAGAAATAAAAAAAGCCAGGGAAATAATCCCCGACAATGAAGAAGAAAAGATTGTTCTGGAAAATTTATCTCCCGATGAGCCGATTCAAATTGATAAATTAGCAAAAATTATTAAAATGAACACATCGGCTTTATCCAGTTTATTGACACTGATGGAAATAAAAGGTAAAGTCAAAAATGTTGGTGGAATGAGGTATGTAATCTCAAGTTGAAAGTTTATAAAGTTGAAAGTTATAAAGTTTCAATTTCAATCAATTTAAATCTTTTTGCGGGAACGGATTTGCAAATCCGTTTCTAAATGTTTTGAAAATAAGTAAGACTGTATTATAAATTTTCTCTTTATAAAAAACGAGAAACGAAATTTCAGAACAAAGAGAACTGTTTACAAAACAGTTCTCGCAACGAGTCCTCTCTCCAAGATCATTTTTCAATTTTAAGCAATTTAAATCTTAGCTTGAGATTTGTGGAAATAAAAAAAGAGGTGTAATAAATAATTTTATTATTAACCTCAAATTAAATAAACAGATGAACAATCCATCCACAAAACAAATATCCCAATGGGATGAAAAAATACACCTTAATTACTTCCGTAATATTAATTTTTTCTATATCTGCAGCATTACTATTATTGCTTCGTATATATATTTCCAGAAGTGCTATTCCAACTGCAGGCACTAAAGGAAGTTCTGGAAAATAAAAGATTGATGCAATAAACCAATTCCAAAAACTGCTCAATATTAAACCTTTTAAGACAAGACAAACAGTTAGAATAATGCCAAGAAGAACAACTCTTTTGCTTGATACCATATTTATATTTCCCTCCTTTTTCATTTGACCTCATTATTATCATAATATCCAAATCCAAAAATATGTCAACCCTAAAAACCAAAAAACTAATCATCGTTGAATCCCCTACTAAAGCGAAAACCATATCGCGGTTTTTGGGGAGGGAATATATTGTGGAATCCTCCTTCGGACATTTGCGGGATTTGCCAAAGAAGAAAATGGGAATTGATATTGAAAATGATTTTCAGCCGGAATATGAAGTGAATGAAAAGAGCAAAAAACGGGCAAATGAATTGAAAAGGTTGACGAAAAAAGTAGATGAGATTATTCTTGCTTCTGACGAGGATAGAGAAGGAGAAGCGATTGCGTGGCATTTGATGCAAATTTTAGGATCAAATCCTTATAAACGAATTGTTTTTCATGAGATTACTAAAAGCGCTATTTTAGAAGCATTGAAAAATCCAAGAGATTTAGATATGAATTTAGTTGACGCCCAACAGGCAAGAAGAATTTTAGACAGATTAGTCGGATATGAACTGTCTCCTTTTCTTTGGAAGAAGATTAGATATGGGTTGTCCGCGGGACGAGTGCAATCGGTAGCAGTTCGGCTTATTGTAGAGAGAGAAGAAGAGATTAGAAAGTTTAAAGCAGATGAGTATTGGGATATTAAGTCAAAAGTCAAAAGTCAAAAGTCAAAAGTTGACGGAGAATTTGAAACGAGATTAATTAAGATAGATGGAAAATCAGTTAAAAAACTAGATATTAAAAGCAAAGCTGAGGCAGATGAGATTAAAAATAATTTAGAGAAAGCGGAATATCAAGTTGAAAAAGTGACAAAGAAAGAAACGAAGAAAAATCCTTTGCCGCCGTTTACGACGAGCACTTTACAGCAAGCAGCAAACAATAAACTGCATTTTAGCGCCAAACAAACAATGATGCTTGCGCAGAAATTGTATGAGGGAATGAATTTGGGAAGTAAAGGCCCAACAGGCTTGATTACTTATATGAGAACTGACTCTTTAAGTCTCAGTAAAAGTTCATTGGAATCTGCGGAAAAATATATCACAAACAAATTTGGAAAAGAATATTTTAGCCAGAGATTTTTTAAAACAAAAAGCAAAGGCGCGCAAGAAGCGCACGAAGCAATCCGACCGACCGATCCAGAAAGAGATCCTGAAAGTGTCAAAGATTATTTGGATGATCGGCAATATAAATTATATAAATTAATTTGGCAAAGAATGATTGCCTCTCAAATGGCAAGCGCGATTAGCGATTTGACAACGATTGATGTCGCGACCACCGTTGTGAAGACGCGATTAATCGCGTCTTCACCACAGACGCGATTAATCGCGTCTCTACGCGCCACTGGTTCAATTATAAAATTTGAAGGGTTTTTAAAAGTTTACCCAATCAATAAATCCGAAGAAGTGATTTTGCCGAAAGTAGAAGAAAAAGAAAATCTAGATTTAATAAAAGTAATTACCGAACAGCATTTTACCCAACCACCGGCGCGATACACGGAAGCAAGTTTAGTGAAAAAATTAGAAGAAGAAGGAATTGGACGACCTTCCACTTACGCCCCGACACTTTCCACGATTCAGGACCGCGGTTATGTGGAAAAAATTGAACGGAAATTCCATCCGAAAGATATCGGCGAATTAGTTAATAAATTATTGGTAGAGCATTTTCCTAATATAGTTGATTTGAAATTTACCGCCAATATGGAAAAAGATTTTGATGAAATCGCTGAGGGAAAAATTAAATGGGTGCCAGTTATAAAAGATTTTTATAAACCGTTTAAAGAAAACCTTATGCAAAAAGAAAAAGAGGTAAATAAAAAAGACCTTACAGAGGAGGCAACTAATGAAAAATGCGAGAAATGCGGTTCGCCAATGATTATCAAAATGGGTCGTTTTGGAAAATTTATGGCATGCAGCAATTATCCGGATTGCAAAAATACGAAACAGATTAATGAAAAAGGCGAGGTGGAAGAGCCAGAAACCACAGATGAGATTTGCGAAAAATGCGGCAAGCCAATGGTTTTTAAAAGAGGTCGCTACGGAAAATTTCTCGGCTGTTCTGGTTATCCTGATTGTAAAAATATCAAAGCAATTGTCAAGTCAACTGGCGTTCACTGTCCCGAATGCGACAAAGGCGAAATTGTAGAAAAAAAATCAAAGAAAGGAAAAGTATTTTTTGCTTGTAATCAATATCCGTCTTGTAAATACGCGATGTGGAATAAACCAACCGGCGAAAAATGTTCTATTTGCGGAGGGTTGATGAGTTTTGGAAAAGGTGATACAAAGATTTGTGGGAATAAAGAATGTGGAAAAGAAAAAAAATAACTTATTATTTTTTCTACTTATAATAATTGTACGATCCAATAGAAAACAAGTTTATAATTTTCCTTCTAACTCTTAACTACAAAAAAAATACTTCCAATAAAAATATTGAAAGCAATTATTTTCCTATGAGTGTTCTACTCCTTTCAAGTCTACGAAACTCAAAGAATCTATTTTTTACCCTCTTTGGAACAAATTCGTACTCAACGATAAAATGGCAATACTTTATCAAGTCAGGTCGTTTGTCAAAATTTCCTTTAGAAACATTTTTACTTATTTTTACAAATGTCTTTGCCATGGTCTACTCCTCCTGATAATCAAAATATAACTTTTTATTGTTTGTTTGTCAAGAAAAAAAGAGCTGAGATAAATCAGTCTTATATAGTTTTATGTCAATACTTAAACCTAAAACATTTTATATCACCACCTCCATCGCCTATGCCAACGCTGCGCCGCACATCGGATTTGCGATGGAAGTTTGCCAGGCGGATGTTTTGGCAAGATATCATCGGATGAAAGGCGATGATGTTTTTTTGTTGTCAGGCACAGATGAAAATGGATCTAAGAATAAAAAAACAGCAGAAGAAAAAAAGATGGAACCGCAAAAATTTGTTGATGAGAATTCGGCTAAATTTCAGCTGTTATTAGATACGCTTGATATTTCTAATAATGATTTTATCCGCACAACAGATAAAAAACGCCATTGGCCAGCGGCTCAGAAAATTTGGGATAAATTAGCTGAATCTGGAGATATTTATAAGGATAGCTACGAAGGATGTTATTGCGTAGGATGCGAAGCGTATTTAACTGAAAAAGATTTAGTTGACGGCAAATGTCCAAACCATCAAAAAGCGCCAGAGAAAATCAAAGAAGAAAATTATTTTTTTAGATTATCTAATTATTCAAAAATAATTCAGGAAAAAATTGAATTAGGAGAACTTGAAATTTTACCAGAAAGCAGAAAGAATGAGATTTTAAATGTGATCAAATCAGGATTAAAAGATATTAGTTTTTCTCGTTCTAAAAAAGTTTTAGACTGGGGAATTCCAGTTCCCAACGACCATTCACAAACGATGTATGTCTGGTGCGACGCGCTGACAAATTATATTTCTGCGCTAGGATATGGAGAATCTGAAGTTCGCTCTTTAGAGCATAGAGATCATGGTTTAACTAAAACAGATCTTTGCAAGTTAAAACCTGAATTTCAAAATGAAAATTTTCAAAAATACTGGCCCGCCGACATCCATATTATCGGCAAAGATATTCTCAGATTTCACGCCGCAATTTGGCCAGCAATGTTATTATCAGCTAATTTACCCCTTCCAAAAAAAATATTCGTCCACGGCTTTATAACTTCTAATGGACAGAAAATGAGCAAGTCTCTTGGCAATGTTATTGACCCATTTGAAATAATTGATAAATACGGCGTTGACGCTTTGCGATATTATTTATTAAAAGAAATTCCATCCAGAAGCGACGGTGATTTTTCGTATGATAGATTTGAAGAAATTTATCAGGCTGATTTGGCAAATGGAATTGGGAATTTAACAGCAAGAATTATTGCGCTATCTTGGAATAAAGACTTCTGCCCAAAAGCATCTAATCTTCAGGCTAAAGACCTCGCCCTAAAAGCTAAAAATACTTGGCTTGACTATGAGAAATTATTAAATAATTTTAGATTAAACGAAGCGTTAGAAATAACACAAAAATTTATGAGCGCTTGCGATGAATATATTGAAATAAATAAACCATGGCAATTAGAAGGAAAAGAAAAGGAAAAAATTATTTATAATTTATCAGAAAGCCTCCGCCACATCGCTTGGATGATATATCCCTTTATGCCAGAAACTTCAATGAAGATTTTTGAACAATTATTCGCGGATAAAAAGGAAAGAAAGATTGAACTAAATAAAAATTTAAAAGAAGCTCAAGAATGGGACGGATTAAAACTAAAGACGAAAATAAAAAAAGGTGAAATTTTGTTCCCGCGATTACCAAAAAATTAGACTTGACAATTATATCCAATGAGCCATAATATAAATAACCTCACGCTAAAAATAATTTATTATCACAATTTAAATTTACAGCTTTTTCCTAAAAGGATTAGAATTATGAAGAATATAAACAACAAATTAAAATGCGATGCTATGGCAAAAGATAGAAAGCATCCTCTTTTTAAAAAATACTCCCAAGAAGCAAAAGTGAGAATTTTGTTGGCAGCTGAAATATATGACGCCAGAAATAGAAAAGGGTTAAGCCAGCAAAAATTGGCTAAGAATATAAAAACCACTCAGAAAGAAATTTCTAAAATTGAAAATGGCCAGATTAATGTTGGAGTGGATTTGATTTATGAAATGGCCAAAAATTTAGACCTTAAATTTCGGATTGGCAAAACGCGAATATTATAAATCTCTGCTCTTAAAATCATTTGACAGTGGTTTTTAGAATAGATATGCGTAAATAAGCTATTTGTTATTAGTTGAACACGCCGGGGTGGCGGAATTGGCAGACGCGCACGACTCAAAATCGTGTGGATTTATTCCATGAGGGTTCGATTCCCTCTCCCGGCACAGATTATCTAAAAATTAAATATGAATAAATCACAAGTCAAAAAAATTGTAAGCTACTGGGAAGAAACAGCTGGGCGTGACCGCAGAATTATGAGTAGTTTATTTAAAAGTAAGGAATATTATGGCTGTTTATTTTTTGGTCATATTATACTGGAAAAAATTATGAAAGCTTTAGTCGTTCAACAGACAAAACAACAAGCTCCATATATGCATGATCTTGTCAGGCTTGAAGAAATTGCTAAAATAGAATTATCAAAAGAAGAGGTGAAATTACTAAAAGAAGTTAACGCTTTTAATCTAAACACTCGCTATCCTGATTACAAACTAAAATTTTACAAACTTTGCACCAAAGAATTCACTAAAGATTACCTTAATAAAATTACCATTTTATACAAAAAACTATGTCAAAAGCTAACGCAAAAAAAATAGTTAAAAAATACGCTAGTAAATTAAAAGCGGAAAAATATCCTTTCTCGGCTGTTTATTTGTTTGGTTCGCACGCGCGAAATAGAAATAATAAATGGAGCGATATTGATGTCGCGGTGGTTTCTGATAAGTTAAAAAGAAATTGGTGGAAAAATGAGATGTTATTGTCGCATTTTAGTTTGGATGTTGATTCAAGAATTGAACCGCATGGTTTTACGGTAAAGGACTTTAAGGATGACAGCGATCCATTGGTTTATGAAATTAAAAAAACGGGAGTTAGGGTGGTTTAGGGTTTAAAATTAGAATTTAAAATATAAAATCTATTTTATTAATTCATTTAATTTTAAAAAACATGAAGAAAGATATTTTGTATCTAAGTGTAATCATTTTAATAATTATGATTGCTATAATTTCAAAAAACAATAATGATAATGGAAAAGAAATAAAAAATAATTCTTTACAAGAACAACAAATAACTACTACACCTCAGAAACAGGAGCAGAATATAATTAAAAAAGAAGAAGAGAAAGAAATTTTAAAAAACGATAATATTGAAAATACATATAATGAAATGATAGATCGTTTGCCAGATCATTTTATGGTTTGCATACCAATAGAAACCGTGACTTGTACAGAGGGTAAATGTGAAAATACAAATTCTAAAGTTTTTAATTTATTAAGTGGAGGAAAAAGCAATAGTAATATATCTAGATGTGATAGTAAGGGTTGTGATACCTATCCTTCTATTTATAAAACAAGCGGTATTTTTGAGATAATACAACCAGAAGAACCTCGTGGATTTTTTCTTAAAAGGCAATCATTTTCTTTAGATAAAGATCAATTAAATAACTATCTTCCATATACCGAAATAGTAAGTTTATCCTTAGTAACACAAATTTCTTCAGGATATTGTATTGACATAAAATATGGTCAGTAATTTTTACTAATAGATAATCAAAATAACATAAAACCTATGACTCAAAACCTAATCCAAAAAATCCAAAACAAAAGGAATTCAAAAGTTATTACTTACGTCACAGGCGACAGACAGCCGTTTGTGACGAAAGTGGCGGAGGATATAATTCCGATATTTGCAAAGCATCTTGAAAAAATCGGCAAGCAGGATAAAATCAGTTTGTTTTTATACACAAGGGGCGGAGATATGATCACGCCAATACGACTAATAAAGCTGATGAGAAGCTACGCGGGTGAAATTGAGACGATTATCCCCTACCGCGCGCATAGCGCTGGGACGCTGATTTCAATCGGCGCGGATAAGATTGTAATGGGACGGCTGGGAGAATTAAGTCCCGTTGATCCTTCTACAGGACATCCGTTCAATCCGGAAAATCCGCTTAATCAAAAACAGAAAATGGAAATTAGCGTGGAAGATTTGAATTCCTATTTTCTGCTGGCAAAAGAAAAAGCGGGCGTGAAGGATGAGCAGATGGTCAATGTTTTTGAAGACCTTACCGCGAAGATTCATCCATTGTCTTTAGGCAACGCCTATCGCGCGACGAGAATGGCAAAGCAAATTACGGAAAAATTATTGCTGATGCATTTTGACAAGAACGACGATAAAGAAAGAATTGAGAGTATCGTCAAGGAAATTACGGGCGACATTTGCATTCATGGTTATCCGATTACAAGAGACGAAGCTGATTCTCTCGGCTTGAATATGGCTGAACCAGACGCAGAATTGGAAAAAACAATGTGGGAACTATACGAAAATTACGCGGAGAAAATGGAGTTGAAAAAGAAATTTGATCCAGTCGCAATATTAGGCGGGCAAGAAATGGCAAACTTCAAATATTCTGGCGCGTTTATAGAAAGCGCTGATTTGACTGATAGCTTTATCTTTAATGGCAAAATCAGAAGAATAATTAAAGACAATAAAGCGAGCATTGATGTTAATGTTGAAACATCGGCTTGGGAGAGTTTGTAAGTTGTCTAATTACAAACTAAAAATGATTTTATGTATGAATATTTATTAGGATCTCTAAGTTTACTTTTCATTTGGATAATTTTTTATTCAAAAAGAAAAGACTTGCGAAAACAAATGCTATGGACAAGTTTTATTGTTATGCTTTTTGCGTTTAT
The DNA here is from genome assembly GCA_023142975.1 of Candidatus Parcubacteria bacterium. GTDB lineage: Bacteria > Patescibacteriota > Minisyncoccia > JAHIHE01 > JAGLIN01 > JAGLIN01. Next base: position 29 of record JAGLIN010000083.1, on the reverse strand, counting down.
GGGACCGTTATATGTTCCCGAATGGTGGA
>JAGLIN010000082.1 GCA_023142975.1 Candidatus Parcubacteria bacterium | reverse complement strand
GAAATTTCAGGAAAAGCAAGTTTTTCTATATCCCCTTCCTTGTGTTTGGATAAGATTGATTTTAGTTCTTTGGACATTATATAAATTCCGGCGTTGATATAATAATTAAGTTTTGGTTTTTCTTTAAAGCCAACGATTTTATTTTCTGACATTTCCACTATTCCATAGGAAGAAATAAGCGGCGTTACATACATCAGCATTTTATTTTTATGCGCGCTAATCATTTCTTTGATATTCGCGTCACAGACCACATCGCCATTTCTGATGATATAATTATCAGCTTCAAAATTTTTAAACAAATTATTAATGGCATATAGAGTTCCTCTCGGCTTATCTTCTACTAAATATTTGATTTTTACTCCCTGCCAATTATCGCCAAACCGTTCTTTAATTTTTTCATGCAAATGTCCGCAGAGCAAAACCACTTTTTTAATCCCAGCATATTTGAATTGCAGAATTTGCTTGTCAAGAATTGTATAATTATCTTTGATTTCAATCAAAGGTTTCGGAATTGCGTCAGTAAGTGGCTTCAACCGCTTTCCATAACCCCCGCACAAAATTGCTCCAATCATATAATTTAAATTAATTAATCAAATTTTTATTGCTCTATAAATTCAGAAACTTCTTCTGTTTTCTCCTCCATCAATTCTTTTGTCTTCGCCTCCAAGTTCAACCTAATCACTGGCTCCGTATTTGATCCTCGCACATTAAACCACCAGTCAGAATATTCAACAGTTACCCCGTCTAATTTATTTATCTCGCCGTCACTATATTTTTCTTCTATTTCTTTTAGTTTTTCCGCCACGCTTTTTACTCTGAAATTTATTTCCCCGGAATGAAAATACTTTTGATACGGCTTAATCGCTTCCGAAAAAGACATATTCTTCTCGGAAAGGAATTTCAAAAATTTAGCTGTTGAAATTAAAGGCATCTCAAAAGTTCCATAAGGTTTTTTGTAAAAATAGTGCCCGGATGATTCGCCTCCAAAAATAGCGTTATTTTCTATCATCATCTCTTTGATTAAAGAATGTCCGACGGGTGTTATAATAGACTTGCCTCCCGCTTCTTCTATCATATCTTTTGTAATTTTTCCTGGTCTAATATCATAGGCAACTGTGGCGCCGGGATTTTCCGCCAGTTCAATTTGCGCCATAATGCCCCGTAAAATTTCTTGCCGCAGAGAATCGCCCTTTTCATTAACAAAAAAATATCTGTCTCCGTCTCCGTCTGAAGTAATGCCAAGATCAGCTTTATTTTCTATAACTTTTTCTTTCAATAATTCCAGATTTTTTTCATTGAGCGGATCAGCTTGATGTGAAGGAAAAGCGCCATCTAACTTAAAATTTACTTTTATTAAATCGGCTGGAACTTTTTTAAAAAATTCCTCCATATCTAACGCTCCCATAGCGTTCGCCGCATCAACAACTACTTTAAATCTTTTTATTTTTGAAATATCTATCTCAGAAAGTTGCTCTTTGCTAAGATCAGACAAGACATTTTCTATTTTAATAATTCTGCCTTTTTTTTCGCTATTTATAAATTTATCTTTTAGAATAATATCTCTGATTTCAAAAATTCCAGTATTTTTACTGATTGGAAAAGCTTTTTCTTTTACTATTTTAAATCCATTATATTCTTTTGGATTATGCGACGCAGAAATTTGAATTCCCCCGTCATAACCATAATATGCGACCGCAAAATAAAATGTTGGAGTGCTGGATAATCCAATATCAATAACATTAAGTCCGCCGTCATTAAGACCCTTTACTAATTCTTTTTTAAGCGCCGGCGACGAAATTCTCATATCAGAACCGACAACAATATTTTTCGCTTTTAGATTTTCCTTTAAAATAAAAACGGCGTATCCCCTGCCTAATTTATAGGCCAGTTCCTCATTAAGCTGGCTGGGATAAATTCCTCTTATATCATACGCTTTGAAAATTGATTCATCTATTTTAGCCATAAATTAATTATTTAACTTATTAATAATATTTTTCGCTTCATTTAACTCTTTAATCACATAATCAGCCAGCTTAGATTCTGTGTCTGTGTGCCCGCCCTGCGGTCTTTCCATTTTCATCGTTACGACATTTGGCAATCTTTTTTTCACATCATCAATAGCTTCCGCTTTGTCGTCTATAAAGACGACATTTTCATTATACTTTTTTTTAATATAATTCATATCATCAGCTTTGTTTCTTGAAGTAATTATAACCTTATTAAAATATTTTGAAATTCCAGAATTTTCAATTTTGTTTTTTTGAAATTTTGTAGTTCCAAAAGATAAAAGAATTAATTCTTCTTTCTTATAATCCGAAACAAAATCAAAAAAATCAGAATAAATAAAAATGTTAGACTTTGTTATTACAGAATCTATTTTCTTGCTTATTTCTTCTTTGTTAAAATTTCTTAATTCATAAAATAAATCAACAAATAAATCCTCATCAAAATCGCCCATTCTTTTTTTACACTCTTTATATATTTGCCAAAATTGATCTTTTTTAAAGCCTTCTTTCTGAAAAACTTTCAAAAACTCCCGCATTAGCCGATGCGTGTTAAAAATCGTATCATCAAAATCTAAAACTATTTTCATAATGCTATAATTTATTTACTATTCCTCATATAAATGTCCTGCGTCGGATACGGAATTTGAATCCCCTCTTCGTTAAATCTTTTATAAATTTCCTCGTTGATTTTCGTCTTAACCATAAATTTTTCCCTAGGACTATCAACCCAAGTAACAATAACAAATTCAAGCGCGTAATCCAAAAATTCCGTAAAATAGACCGATGGCGCGGGATCTTTTTCAACATCTTCCGTATTTTCCGCAATATCAAGCAATATTTTTTTAACTTTATTTATATCTGACCCATAAGCAACTCCTATTTTTATTTTTTCTTTAATCTTTGATGCCGGCTGGTTGTAATTTATAATTTTGGAACTAGCTATTGTGCTGTTAGGAATAACTATTACGGTTTCATCAAATGTTTTAATTCTTGTAGATCTGATTCCTATTTCCAAAACATCGCCGATCTCTCCGCTTTCAAGCTGAACACGGTCTCCCACTCTAAATGGCTTATCAAAATATATGGAAATTCCTCCAAATAAATGAGATAGAGTGTCTTGAGCGGCAAAGGCGATTACAAAACCCATAATTCCAGCCGACGCTAAAAGCGGGGTAATATCAATATTCCACATTTTAAGCAAAAACATTATGCCGGCAAAAAAGATAACTATGTTACTCAATTTTTGAAACAAAGGCATAAGCTCGTCATCAAGGGTGGACTTCGTCTTTTCTGCAAACTTAAATCCGAGTTCGGAAATTATGACATTAACGAGTTTTGATGTCGCGTAAATCCAAATTATCAAAACGAAAGACTTAATTATTTTTGAAAAACTGTCAGAATAATTTGCCAGCACGCCGATATAATCAAAAGACTGATAAGCGCCCAAAAGAACAACGGAATAAAATATCGGCATATTTAATATTTTCATTATTT
>JAGLIN010000081.1 GCA_023142975.1 Candidatus Parcubacteria bacterium | reverse complement strand
TGCTTGGGAAGATGTTTATCGCAAATTAGTAATCCGTTATGAAAGATTGCAATCCACCTTTATGGGTTTTAGATACCTCGCCTACTCCATGATTAACTCCCGTTGGTTCTTTGGGAAGAAAGAAGGATACTCGCTATGAATTCTAAATCATTGCATTATTGCACAATTTACAAAAATGTCAATAGTCACAAACCTTACTTCTTGCAAAACAACAACTTTGTCTTAAAAAAAACAAAGAGCAGTTTCTCCTTGTTTTATTTTTCAAGTTTTATTGTGATATATTTTTCTTATCTGAAAATATGGAACGCCTCTCTGTCTTAAAGATTTGATTAGACTTTCTGATACTCTTTCACTACCAAATAAACTTCTTTGATAAGTTCCCATTTATTTATTTATTTATTTCTTTCCCTCCAACTCAGCTTCTTTTTAAACCAAGCTGATTAAAATAAACAAAAATTATTTATTTATTTTAATCAACTTAACTAAGACAAAATATTCAATATTCAATTTACTATTGTCTATTCACAACTTGCCCGTTTTCAAATCCCCCCAACCCCCTTTTTAAAAAAGGGAGTTTTAATATTCAATATTCAATATTCCAACACTCATTTCTTCCCCATTTCCTTCAGCGCCATCCTCACCCTCTCTCCCACATCCTTAACCTCTGGAGAAATTTTAGACAAAGCGTTCTTCGCTTCACCCGCGTTATAGCCCAAACTAATTAGAGCATCTATCGCGTCAGAATGTTCATTTATTTCTTTGCTCTTATCTTCCAAATCTCCAAGATCGGAAATTAAAATTTTATTTTTCAATTCCAGAATAACTCGCTCTGCCGTTTTTTTGCCAATGCCAGAAACACGAGTTAATACACTCGCGTCATTTTTAACGATTGCCACCTTTATTGTTTCAGTGTCAGCCAAAGATAAAATTCCAAGCCCGGCCTTCGGTCCAATTCCCGAAATAGATATCAGAAGTTCAAACAGTTCAAGCTCTTTATAATTTAAAAAACCGTACAAAGTAAGCGCGTCTTCTTTGACATTTAAATAAGTAAAAAGTTTTATTTCGTCGTTCTCCAAATTTAAATCAGGCAAGACAAAAACCTTGAAACCAATTCCGCCAGTTTTTATGATTATAAACTTTTCACCCCGAAAAATTATTTTTCCCTCTATGTAGGAAATCATGGATTATATTGTTAAATTTCATTACTCTTAAACTGATTAATTTCTAATCACTGTATTCAATATATATCCATTTGACATTTTTCGCAAACTGTAATAGTATTGTAATATTGAATTGAGACCCATCAGGGACCTTTTAACTTTACAACTTTATAAACTTTTAACTTCGTTCTATGCCAAATATTAAATCCGCAAAGAAAGCGTTAAAGCAGAATTTGCGAAAAAGAAAAGTAAATCTGAAAGTAAAAAACAAGATGAAGAAGATAATTAAAGATTTAAACAGCTTGTCTCAGAAATTGGAAAAATCAACAGAAAAAATCACAGCTGAAAATATAAAAGAAATACAAAACGGATTGAAAATGGCCTACAAAACCATTGATAAAACGGCCAAAAAAAGAATTATCAAAAAAAATACAGCTTCTAGAAAAAAATCCGCGTTAGCCAAAAAAGTTAACGCTATCGAGAAAAAAGAGGAAAAAATAAAATCCTAAATTTAGGATAGAAAAACAAAAGCGAGGAATAGACCAGAATAAACCATCTCAAAAGAGATGGTTTATTTTTGATTATTAATGTTGGTTCTGATGTTTTTACAATTCTTTTATTTTCAAAACAATTATTTAATTTGATTAAGAAGTGGAAATTTCTTATAGAAAATTTTATTCATCTCCCTTAAAAATAAATCTGTCTTTTTCTCTCGCGGCTTTGTAAAGTTTTGTGATCCGTCTCCTAATAGTAACTGGATGGGGAACTGATTTTAAATCAAATTTTCCTTCTTCCGCGGCAGTTTGAATGTGAATATTACCGAAGCCAAACATCGTTGGAAGCATTCCATGAACACTGCTTGTTATATCCTGAATTCTTTTCAAATCTAATTCAGAAACAACACGATTAAAAAACCCGATTTGTTCAACATCTATAATTCGTTCATTTGTTATAATCCAAATATCAAGATAATAATCAGCCCAAACCGTAAAAATAACAATCCAAACAAATCCATAATAAATAGCAGAAAGAAGAATAAATAATCTATCATGCGGATCATCCATAAAAGCTGGCAGCACATATGGAACAATAAAAATGTAAAATATAATCGGTAGCAAGCACATCAAAGCAATATACAAAAAATATGGAAGGAGGACTATTAAATGCTTTCTTGTCACCAAGGCAATTTTTTCATTTTCGTGCTGTCCAGGAAAATCATATCCCTTCTTTTTATCTAAATTATTCTTGTGCAAATTTATTGATTTTTTTGTCATAATAGCATTATTAATATTCCAGCCTCAGACACGGAGTGTCCTATAGGACGCTCCGTGTCTTACATTCTCAATTGACAATGATTCGCGCTAATTTTCATCTAATTCCAAATTTGATCTTTCTATAAAATCTTCAATACTAACAACATTCCAATCTATAGACAAAAATATGAAAATTATTAAAACAGATATTAGAAATAGAACAGAAGAAAAAAACAAAGCAGCTTTTTTTGATTTGCCGTTTTTTAATCCATATCTATTCAGATGATAAAAAATAAGAAAACCGAGCAAGAAAAAAATACCGAGAGGAATGACGATGAACGCTAAGGTATTTATGATAATAGATTGAAACATAGGATTGAAATTTTAATTTATAAATCTTTAGTAATTCAAGCCTCACAACAAACTCCCTTGTTCATCTTCCGGCCATTCAATTCCCAAATGCTCATACGCCAATTTTGTCGCTTTTCTCCCGCGCGGCGTTCTAATTAAAAATCCAAGTTGTAAAAGATACGGTTCATATACATACTCAATTGTGTCTTCTTGCTCTGAAAGACTCGCAGCTAAAGTTGAGACTCCAACGGGTCCGCTGTTAAATTTTTCTATAATAATTTCAAGAATTTTTCTGTCAGCGCGCTCTAACCCATAACAATCTATTTCTAAATGTTCAAATGTTTCATCCACAATCTTTTCATTAATGATTCCATCACCTTTAATCTGAGCAAAATCACGAACTCTTTTTAACAAACGATTAGCAATTCTCGGAGTTTTTCTTGAACTTCTCGCTATTTTTTTAGCTCCGTGTAAATCAATTTCCACATTAAAAATCTTGCTTGACCTCGTTATTATTTTTTCAATTTCATCATCATTATAGTAATCAAGACGATGCGCGATTCCAAAACGGTTTAAAAGTGGGGAAGAAATAAGATCAATTCTTGTTGTCGCGCCAATCAAAGTGAACTTCGGCAAATCTAATCTAATCGTTCTCGCCGACGGACCTTTGCCGACGATAATATCTAGAGCGTAATCTTCCATCGCGGGATACAAAACTTCTTCTATTAATTTATTTAAACGATGAATTTCATCAATAAACAAAACATCACCCTCTTCCATATTCGTCAGAATCGCCCCCAAATCACCCACCTTCTCAATCGCGGGACCGGAAGTAATTTTGATATTTTTATCCATTTCATTCGCAATCAAATAAGCCAAGGTTGTTTTCCCTAACCCGCTCGGACCATGAAAAAGGATGTGCTCAATTGTCTCTTCTCTTTTTCTCGCGGCTTTTATTGAGATGTCTAAATTGCTTTTCACTTTTTCCTGCCCCGTAAAATCATCCAAATATTTTGGACGCAACGACAAATCAACAACGACATCATCATTTTTTTCTTTTGGATCTGTGAGCATGTAAACATTTAAGTATGAATACTTATTATATACTTTATACTACCTTATTCTTCTGCTCTTGACAAGGTTTAGCTTTCATGATAGACTACTTTGTTAAGTAAAATTTTCCAAACATCTTTCAATTTGTAGACAGTTGGGGGTATTATCTCAGACTTGGGTAGAACTGGTGCCAATCACGGATTTGCTGGTCTATTCCTCGGAAATTTCTCCACCCTCATTCTTACTGAAGCTGAGGACTTAGCTGTCTACAAATTGGAAGGTGTTTTTTTGTTATATTAAAATTTACAAAATTTATTTGCAAACTAATAATACGAAGTAAATATTGAATATTTAATGTCCAATATTTAATTTAAATGTTAGAATGCTTATATGACTTCCCAAAAAAGAAAATTTATTTTAGCAACTCTGATAATATTTTTATCTCTATTTTTATTTTACAAATGGCAAATCACGACATCTGACTACTACTTGAACAAAGGAAATGATATTTATGACACTGAAAATTTTAACAAAGCATTAAAAAACTATAAATACGCCGCCGCAATTAATGGGAATAGAAATATAATTTATGAAGCAAAGATAAAAAGAGCTGAAATATTTTATAATCACTGGCAATTAGATAAAGCAGAGAATGAATTGCTTGAAGCAATTACTGAAAAACGAGATGGTTACAAAGCATACGAACTTTTGGGAGATGTTTATTTAGCAAAAAGAGAATTTAATAAATCAAGCGATAGTTACAATCAAGCAATAGAATTAAATAGTAATAATAATCTTAATTTGAAATTAGCAAAATGTTTTATTGCAAATCAAGAATTAGATTTGGCTTTTAAAGTACTTTCAGATTTAGAAAATAATGATTCAGAAATTTTATATTACCTTGGACTTCTGAATTTAGATAAAGATGTTTCTTATAATGATTATTTTATAAATTTAAAAGACGATGAAAATTACAAGGAAAGAATTAGAGAAATAAAAAAAGTTCTTGAAATTTACGACGATAAAAAAAACAGCAATCATAATGATGCTATAGTTGCCGATTTATATAATAAAATTGGCGAACCATATCTTGCGATTAATAAAATAAGCAGAGTAACAAAAAATAACCCAGGCTATCGTGATGCTTGGATTATATCAGGAAAATCAAATTTCATAATCGGAGACTACAAAAAATCACTATCTGATTTTAATAAGGCGCTTAACCTTGACAACAATAATTCAAAGATTTATTTTTGGATTGCAAGCGTTTACAGCAAAATAGAAAACAATTTAAAAGCTGAAGAATTTTTTAGCAAATATGAAAAATTGAAACACTAAACCAAACACGGAAGTTATTCTTTAGAATTTTCATTTTGACTTGTCTTGACTTGTCCGTAAAAACCTGTCATCCTTGACAAAAAATAAGAAGGCTTTAAGATTTATATACTTTTTTAAAGATTTCTCCCGTCACTCTGATTATTTCTTCCAGAGAAGTTTCACCGCTCAACGCTTTGAGGATTCCGTCTTCCTGCATACTGATCATTCCATCCCGCCTTGCGGCATCCAAAATTCCAGATGAAGATATATTTCCTAAAATGATTTTTTCTATATTTGGCGTCATCGTAAAAATCTCAAAAATTCCGATTCTTCCAGAATATCCGATAAAATTACATTTTGAACATCCTTTGCTTCTATATAAAACTTTTATATTATCCGGAATTTTAATTCCATTATTTTCAGGAATTTTTGAAAGAATGCCCTTTATTTTTTCTATCGTTTCTTGCGCTGGAACATATTCTTCTTTACAGTGATCACAAAGTTTCCTAATTAATCGTTGGGCAATAATCGCATTAATCGCAGGCGCTATTAAATGCTTATCAATCTTTAAATGTAAGAGTCTCGGAATTGCCCCCGCTGCGTCATTCGTATGTAATGTTGATAAAACCATATGCCCTGTTAAAGCAGCTTGAATAGCAATCTCTGCTGTTTCAGGATCTCTTACTTCTCCAACCATTATAACATCTGGGTCCTGCCTAACTACCGCTTTAAGTCCGTCAATAAAACTAAGTCCGCCCTCCCTTCCAACTCCGGTCTGCGAAACGCCGTCAATTCTATATTCTATCGGATTCTCTAAGGTTATAATTTTTATGCTTGGCTGGTTTAAACGATGGATAAAAGAATATAGCGTTGTTGTTTTTCCGCTGCCTGTGGGTCCTGTAGTTAATATCATTCCTGTTGGCTTACTAATTTGATCTTCCACTTTCTCCAAATAATATTGATTAAATCCAAGCCCATCAAGCTGGATTTTTATCGAATTTTCACATAAAATCCTTAAAACCACATTTTCTCCAAAATTACTTGGGAGCACTGATGACCTTACATTTATAGTGGTGTTTTCTAAATTTATATCAAAATGCCCATCCTGAGGAATATCATTCACATTTAATTTCATCTTGGAAAGCATCTTTACTCTGGAAAGTATTATGCGGTGAGTTTTCTTCGGTAGCTTAGTAATATCCTGAAGCACTCCGTCAATTCTATATCTTAATCTCACGTAATCAAAACCAGCCTCAATATGAACATCACTTGATTTTGTTTTTATGGCTCCAGCAATAATTATATTAAATATTTCCGTAGTATGTATTTCTGAAATTCTCTTTTTAAGCTCAATTATATTATTTATTCCCTTTTCAAATTCGGTCAGATCCTCTTTTTTTAATGACATTTCCTGGCTTTCAAAAACTTCAGCAACTGTTTCATAGTTATAGTTTGACCATGCTCTCTTTAGTCCGTCCATAGAAACTACCACCAAGTTATAATTTGCCCCTTCTTCTTTTTTTATTTTTTCTAATAGCTTTTTCGTTTCATAGTTGTCTGGATCAACTACCGCTATTTGAAGTTTTTTCCCGACTTTATAAATAACAGCTAATTCCGCGTTTAGAGCGTCTTTTTCTGGAATTGAGTTCACTGTTTCTGAATTAATTGGAATCATACTCAAATCAATGTAAGGAAGATTAGATCTCTTGGCTATTGCTGTCGCTTTCTCTTCCTCACTTTTATGATAAAGACGCTTTAGCGTCTCTTTTTGTATTTTTTCTCTCAGCTCTTTTTTTTCTGTCCGCGCGCGTTTTTTATCATCTGTTTGCATAATGTTTAGAATTATATTTTGAAACTATGCTTATATAATACTAAATAAATAGGCAAAAGTAAATAGCGTAGAAATAAAAGTAGCCAAGACTGGCTATTTCGTTGGCAAACAAAAAAACATATTTTAACATATGTTTTTGTTTGTCTCGTTTATTCGTTTTACCTCTCTACTCCATTTGTCCATTCTTTAATTTTCTGTAAAACATTTTTTTCTGCCGATTCTGTTTCGGTTTCATTAAAATCAAAAATAATTTGATTATCTTCAACTCTTCCGTCTAGCGATTTTACTAAATCATTAACCTGCATTTTTTCCAGGAAATTTATAATTCCGTTTATTTTTCCATTAATTTTATAAATCAAAAGAACTATGTCAAATTCTGGCGAGCTATCAGCAAGTTCTTTGATAGCCAAATTTAATTTTTCTGGAGAAGCATTTGTTTTTATAAAATCGTCATCTCCATTTGGCAAAATAGACCAGCCGAGTTTATACTTTCCATTATATTTAAGATTGGACATAATCTTTCCCATGAGCTTCAGGGTGGAAATTGATTTAGTTTTATATAAATATCTTATTATTTCCTGCTTATTCGCTCCCTTAGCGATGAGAGAGGCTGCAGCTAAAAATGCCTTCGGGGTAGTGTTTTTATTTTGAAAACTATTTGTTTTAAAAATTATTCCTTCTAATAAATTAGTCGCTATTTGCTCGTCTATCAGCTCTTCTTTTAGGTCAATAACTAAATTAAATATTATTTCCGAAGTTGAAGACGCTGTTACATCCACCATATTTATTTTTCCAAAATACTCATTAGATGGATTATTATCAATATTAATTACTGGCGCTTCATAAAAAAGATCCGAATTTTCATCATAAATGCTTCCCAAATTTTCCGAATCAGATGTTCCCAAAACCATAACAAGATCATATTTAAATCTGGCTGATTCAATAATAATATCCTTTTGTTCCAAATCACTATTCTTCGCCGTTATAAAAATTTTCAATTTATTGTTTTGAACTTCGTATCTTAATTGATGCAACCTTTCTTTGTCTATATCCAGAGACAAAATATAATTGCGAACTCCTTCAATCTTGTGAGTTATAGTATCCGCGGAAGGCAAGAAAGAATATTTATTCAAAATAGCGGTCGGGCTTACAATGTCCGCTTTTTTTCCCATTTTTTTTAAAACTAAACAAAGACCAAGAGCGGCTCCCAAAGCATCCCCGTCTGGATTTTTTCCAACACATATCAGAATTGTTTCACTTTTATTGATTTGATCTATTATTTGTTCTTTCGGCAATAGTCCCATTTTTGGTAGCTTAAATAAGATATTAAGGTTGATTAGTCAATTTATCACATCTAAAAAACTTGTCAAGAGCGCGCCTATTGGAGCAAAGGCTTTAGCCCGAAAATAAACTAATCGGGCTAAAACCCTCACTCCAAAAAATAGCGGACATTTTAACATTTTAACAAAAGTGATATAATAAAAATAGATAAAAATTATATTATGCCTAAAAACCAGATAACAACAAAAAGTGCTAAAGAAACCAAAGATTTTGCAAAAAAAGTGCTTAGAGAATTGTTTAAATTAAATAAAAATAAGAATTATATTATTTGCCTTTATGGTGATTTGGGAGGCGGAAAAACAACTTTTGCTCAAGGACTGGCAGAGGAGTTAAAAATAAAAGAAATTGTAAACAGTCCAACTTTTTTGATTATGAAAAAATATAGCACCCGCAAAGACAAGGCACTGCCTCGTCTCTACACAGCTCGTGCAAAAAAATATACTCTCTATCATTTTGACTGTTATCGCGTTTCTGATCATCAAGAGATTTTGGATTTGGGATGGGAGGAAATTATAAGTGGAGAAAACAATATTATAGTTATTGAATGGCCCGAAAAGATGAAAAAGATTTTGCCAAAAAAGAGATTGGATATAGAGTTTGAATTTGTGGATGAGAATAAGAGAAGAATAAATTTTGTTTATAAATAAAAAAAATGACAACTCGTTAAGCTATCATTTTATTTCATCTTTGGTTATTTTTCCTTTACTGTCAGTTTTAAAAGGAGAATTTTCTTTGGGGACTTTTGAGAATTTATTCTCTTCTTCTGAAATTGGAATTGCGTATGTAATTGGAATTACATATAAATTAATTGTTTCATCATCTCCAAGCGTCGCCCTAAAATAATGACACTCTACATGTTTGTAGACTTTAAAAACAACTGAGCCAACTACATTAAATTTTTGGTTCGCAAGCAAGAATGTTCTCGGCTTTCCTGTTCCCAATTCATACATTCCTTTTAATCCAAACAAAACCGCAAAAAATATATCTAATACTCCTAAAAATAAAAACTCAACATTTATATAGTCCATCATTATATAATGAACGATAAAGGAATATCCCAGAAATACAAGTCCTACGCCGGACAAAAGAAAACCTTCTGCTTTATTTCTTGTTATTTTATATCTAACAAGAGAAAGCACAATAATACCCGCTCCTATTATAATCAAAGAGCTGATATTTCCAACATTTTCAAACATCATCATTTCCTCCTAATATTCAATTGTTATTTACAGTATATTGATTTTTGAAAAATAGTCAATACTAATATATTAAAATAAATTTTATGATTACTAAAACATATCTTGACGGAAAATTGAATCAGCTTGAAGAGAAATTAAAAAGAAGAATTGACATGAAAGACGAAAAAACACTTTGCGAAATAGAGATAGGGATTAAAAATTTAAAAGAGAATATTAAATTATTAGAAGAAAAAATTGAAGAGAATAAGGATATAATTAGAAATTATATTGGAAAACAAGATGACACAAAACAGGAAACGGAAAAAGTTAAACCGGATGAAAATAAAAAAGATATAATTACTTCGGATTTTTGATTAAAAAATAATAAAAGAAATTAAAGATTATTATTTTATGCTAAACAAACCCAAAAAATTAATTCTCATTGACGGAAACGCTTTAATGCATCGGGCGTATCACGCCTTGCCGCCGTTGACGACCAAAAAGGGCGAAGTGGTAAACGCGGTTTATGGATTTACTTCCGTGCTTTTGAAAGTGATAAAAGATTTAAAACCGGATTATATGATTTGCGCTTTTGATGTCGCCGGCGGAACTTTTCGCGATAAAATTTATGACAAGTATAAAGCAGGCAGAAAAAAACCAGATCAAGAATTTTATAACCAAATTCCAAAAATAAAAGAGGTTGTGAAAGTATTAAATATACCTATAGTAGAAAAACAAGGATTTGAAGCGGATGATGTAAT
>JAGLIN010000080.1 GCA_023142975.1 Candidatus Parcubacteria bacterium | reverse complement strand
GACTTCCTAATGTGGGAAAATCTACATTATTTAAAGCATTAACAAAAAAGGAGATAGATATTTCAAACTATCCGTTTTGCACGATAGATCCGAATGTTGGAATTGTAAAAGTGCCTGATGAAAGATTAGAAAAATTAGCCAAATTTTCCGAGAGCAAAAAAATAATTCCAACTGCGATTGAATTTGTGGATATTGCGGGATTAGTTAAAGACGCGCATAAAGGAGAAGGTTTGGGAAATAAATTTCTGGCAAACATTAGAGAAGTTGAGATGATAGTTCATATTGTGCGCGGATTTGAAGATGGCAAAATAACTCATGTCAACAATAAAATAAATCCGCAAGATGATTTGGAAACAATAAATTTAGAGCTTATTTTGGCGGATATTGAAACAGTAACCAAAAGATTAATTAAGACGGAAAAAGAAGCGCGCTCTGGAGACAAGGAAGCTATTTTATTTAAAAGCGTTCTTGAAAAATATAAATCAGCGTTAGAAAACGAACAGATGGCAAATACTGTAGAACTTGATAAAAATGAAAAGATCGCCTCAAAGGGATTTCAGCTTTTGACAAGCAAACCGATTTTGTATATTGTAAACGTCAATGAAAATCAAGAAATAGACAAAAATAAAATTTTACCTGAAATTGAAAATAAAATATTTCTGCCTGTTAAATTTGAAATGGATTTATCGGAGCTTTCAAAAGAAGAAGCGTTAGAATTTAGAAAAGAAACAAATTTAGATAAAAATATCTCCGGCTTGGATGAGCTTATTATAAAATGCTATGATTTATTAAATCTAATGACTTTTTTAACCACTGGAAAAGACGAAACGCGCGCCTGGACCGTCAAAAAAAATTCCACCGCCCCGCAAGCTGGTAGCGCAATTCACGGAGATTTTGAAGAAAAGTTTATTAAGGCGAGTGTCATAAACTGGCAGGAATTATTGGATTCCGGATCTTGGCATAACGCGATTGAAAAAGGAACTTTAAAAACTGAAGGAAAAGAATATGTTGTGCGGGATGGGGATGTTGTGGAGTTTAAGATTTAGATTAAATTGTTAAATTTGCTATAAAATAATAATTTTATTTTTATGTTAGAAAAAATAAATAAATGTCTAGATGATTTAAGATATGCCCATGATTATAAAATACCTCTTGAAAAAATACTTGGCTCTTTTGATACTTATGCGAATCCACAGTTTATTTCAAAAGAAACTTTTAAAAGTTTTTGTTTGTTTATTTACAAAACTGAACTTAATAACGAAGAGGTATTAAAAAACATGAAAAAATACTCTGATTATAAAAGCTTTATCAATAATCAAAGCAGTTTTAAAAAGTTTTTTATAGAACGCGCCCCTATAATAAAAACATCCAAAAGGAAAATCAAAAAATATACAACGTACTCGGCACACGGTCATTTTTACACGAACAACCCTATTTCAGCTTTTTTAAATTATATTGCAATGCTTCCAGCTTATCTATTAGGAATGACCTTTGCTGGTATAGGAAAAATCTTTGAAAGTTTATTTGACTTATTTAGATCAGATAAAGAAAAATAAAATCGTTATACTACAATAATAACTGTTGATATTTCATCTGGATTCCCGCCTCCGCGGGAATGACAAAAGGGATTATTGAAATAAAACGCTACCACTCTTTACAGAAATAAAACCTTGTGATAATTCCAGCCCCGTCAGAGTCTCCGACAGGGACTCTGACGGGAAAGCGGGATAAACGAGATTTCCGTCAGAGTCCTCTGCGGAGAGACTCTGACGAGGCGGGAATGTTTATATGTTTAAATGCCACCGCTCTTTACAAAAACAAAACCCTGTGATAATATAAAATCATCAAAGATATATGGCATAGATAAAATAATTTCTATGCCCAGAGTCCGTATATGTCTGCTTTTTTTGTGTTAATTTAATTTCGCGTTTTGGAGTGTAGAACGAACCGCAGTGAAGTTCTACCTGAAGGCAGGTTTAAACGTTTTTTCAAGTCAAACTTCGCTGCGGCTCGTTTGACACTCCAAACAAGAAAGTCCTAAAATATAATAATATAATCAAATGAACAATTACGAACTACTATACATCTTACCAGTAAATATGGCTGGAAAAGAAATTAAGAATGTTTTTTTAGAAGTTGAAAAAAACATTTTGAAAATGGGAGGAGAGAAATTAGAAACATTGCTTGATCATCCGTTTCTCATAAAAACGGAGGTTTCAAAAGAAGAAGAGTCAGAAGAATTAAAAGATCTTCCTATCGTAAAACGAAAGATGGCTTATTATGTTAAAAAAAATAAGTTCGGGTTTTACTGCTTATTTAATTTTAGCAGCGAACCAGAAAACTTAAAAGAAATTGAAGCTTATCTTAGAATGAATAATAATGTTTTAAGACATTTAATTACTCAAGCAGATCCAATGAGTAAAGAAGAAAGAAAAGAATTAGAAAAATTATTCACAAGAAAAAGAGCTGAGCAAGAAAAAGAGAAAGGAAGAGAGAGAAAAGAAAAAAAAGATGTGAAAAAAGAAGAGAAAAAAGTTGAAAAAGAAATTAAAAAGCCGCAAGAAATAAAAATCGCTGAATTACCAACGAAAGAAGAGTTTAAGAAAATAGAAGAAAAAGCGGAGAAAGTGGAAAGAGAAGATGAAAAGAAAGATGTAGAAAAAGAAATAAAGAAAGATGATCCGAAAGAAAAAAATAAGCAGAAAGAAACTGAAAGCAAGAAAAAGAAAAAAATGAAACTTGAGGATTTAGAAGATAAGCTTGATGAAATTCTTGAAGATACAAATATATAAATACAGTAATATTAATCAACTTAACAACAAACCTATGAATTTTAACAAAGCCATAATTGTTGGAAGAGTAATAAAAGATCCTGAAATTAGAACAACTCCAAATGGTCAAACTGTAGCTTCAATCGGCGTTGCGTCAAATAGAGTTTGGAACAGCAATACCGGAGAGAGACAAGAAAAAACGGAATTTCATAACATAGTCGCTTGGGGAAAGCTCGCAGAAATTTGCGGACAATATCTCGTCAAAGGACAACTAGTTTTATTTGAAGGCAGAATAGAAACTAGAAGCTGGGACGGACAAGACGGAGTTAAAAGATACAAAACAGAAATTGTCGCGGAAAATATGCAAATGGGCCCGAAGGCAAGATCTCAAGAGGGAGGCGCTTCAACATATCAAGCAAGAGAAAATACGCAAAACGCTCCAGAAAATAATCCTCAAAACAGCGAGAAAATAGTTCAAGCCGAACCGCAAAATGAACAAAGTGATAGTGGCAACAGCCAGAATAACAGCAAAGAAAATAATAATGAAGAAGAAATTAAAATCGAAGATATTCCATTTTAGAACAACTATTGCTATGCTATGCATAACAATTTGACAATTTAGCAATATAACAATTTAATCAATTATAATTTATGAACCATAATAAAAATCAGCAAGCGACAATACAACAAAAAAAACAGTGCTTGTTTTGCGTTGAGAAAGAAAGAAAAGTTGATTTCAAGGATCCTCAAACATTAAGAAGATTTATAAACCAACGCGCAAAGATTGTAATGCCAAAAAGAACAGGCGCCTGCGCAAAGCATCAGAGACAAGTTGCAAACGCAATTAAGAGAGCAAGATTCATGGCATTGTTGCCTTATATAAGCAAGTAAATAAATCCTTCGACAGGCTCAGGATGACAAAAACAAAAACAGGCTCAATGAGCCTGTTTTTTTATTATCTAAAACATCTTAAGCGTTCTCCGCCTCCTTCTTTACCGCTTCTTTTATTTTAGAGACAATTTCATTTGCAATCTTCGGATTTTCTTTCAAAAATCTTCTGCTTGCTTCATAACCTTGTCCTAATTTATGTTCTCCATAATTATACCAAGCGCCTCCTTTTTTAATTATTTCATATTTAACACCAGTATTAAGCACATCTCCATAATAAGTAATTCCCTCGTTATACATAATATCAAATTCAGTCGTCTTAAATGGAGGAGCGACTTTATTTTTCACAATTTTTACTTTTACTCTGTTGCCGATAATATTTTCACCCTGTTTTATTTGCGCGGATTTTCTGACTTCAATCCTTACTGAAGAATAAAATTTAAGCGCTTTTCCGCCCGTGGTTGTTTCAGGATTTCCAAATACAATTCCAATTTTCATTCTAATTTGGTTTATAAATATAATAGTTGTGTTTGACTTGTGGACAATACTAGTAAGTTTTCGAAGCGCCTGGCTCATTAGCCGCGCCTGAAGACCCATGTGCGAGTCGCCCATTTCTCCTTCTATCTCCTTTCTTGGGGTTAACGCCGCGACTGAATCAACAACAACCAAATCAACCGCGTTTGACCTAACCAGAGCTTCCACAATTTCAAGCGCCTGTTCTCCGCTATCTGGCTGTGAAATAACTAAGTCATTTGTCTTAACTCCTATTTTTTTCGCGTATTCAGGATCAAGCGCATGTTCAGCGTCAACGAAAGCGGCCGTTCCTTTTTTCTTTTGCAATTCTGAAATTATATGCAACGACAATGTCGTCTTCCCGCTTGATTCGGGCCCGTATATTTCTACTACTCTTCCTTTTGGAATTCCTCCTCCAAGAGCAATGTCCAGAGATATTGATCCAGTCGGAGTAAATTCAACATCCATAGTTTTTGCCTCGCCGAGCTTCATTATAGATCCTTCTCCAAATTTTCCTTTTATCTCATCTATCGCCTCATCTAATAATCTATCCTTTTCTGATTTTTTCTCCTCCACTTTCCCCTCCACTTTTTTTACTTCGTCTTTTGTCATATTTTTTTTATTAATTTAATTATTTTATTTATTACTTTCTTACTTTAAATTAGATTATAATTGCAAGTTATCAATCGGCATTGGCTTTAACTTTTTTTCATAAATTACATTTCTTATCTCTGTTACGGTCTTATCAAATCTATTTACAACTTTTATAATTATAACATTCTTTCCAGAATGAAGCATAACGCTTTCCTTGAAATATCCGCTTTCATCAACAAATACATCTTCTCCGTTTATCTTAAGTATTATTCCTATTTCTGTCTCTCCAGAAACAATTATTTCAGAATCGCTCGTAATTTCATCAACAAGCGGACTGGAAACAAAAAGAAACGGCTTTGAGTTAAATGAGCTCAATTGATGCCAGAAATAGTATCCGACTACAGACAATATGACGAGACTCAAAAAAATAGTGACTATCTTTGGCGTTATAACAATATATTTTTTTATCGCAAACTTTTTCTTGTACTTTTTCTTTTTTTTATTTCTATTTTCAATTTTATCTTCAATTTCTTTTTCTTTTATAAATAATTTAATCATTCTTTCTGAATTGAATCCAACTAATTCAGAATAACTTTTGATAAATCCTTTTACATAAACATCTGGCGGAAGTTTCTCATAATTATTTTTTTCCAAATCTTCAAGATAGCTATCTTTTATATTTAACTTATTTCCTAAGTCTTTAATTGAAATTCCCAACTCTTCTCTTTTCCTTTTTAAATACTCGCCAACAGTTACTGTCGTTTCTACTTTTTTAGTTTTGAATTTATTTAAAAGCATAGAAATCTCATTTTAACATTGTTAAATTCTCTTATGTCAAAATTCCTTCTAACACAACAACAATGGCATAAGAAATCAGAACCAGAATTATTCCGATGATAGCAAAAGTGACAGTCTTTTTAGCGGTGAGGACTTTTTGTTCATCGCCAGTAGAGCCAATATACATTACGCCTCCGAAAATAAGAATTAGTAAAGCTAAAGAACCAATAATAGAGAGGATCCACATAGTGGTGTTTTCAATAAGTTCAGTGAAGTCTGATGCTTTGACGGGGTTCTTAATATCAAGGTTGATTAAAGAAAGAAGCGGTTTTTTATAACAGGTATCGCAACATTTCTCTCCTCCTGGACAGTCACTGTCATATCCTGAATGAAAACCTGACAGGCAGGAATCGCAGCATTGATAGCCTTCGGTTTGGCAAGTATCGGGAGAACCAACGCAAGCGGGATCAGCAGAACAATTAGCATCAGCGCAATCAATATCTCCATCTCCGTCATTATCAATTAAGTCGTTGCAAATTTCTGCATCTTTGCAAGTCCCTCCTCCCGCGCAGCAGACATTGGGGCAATCAGATGAGCTTACTGGTAATCCTCCTTGGCAGGTTTGGAGTGGGGCGCAGCAGTCGCCGGATTTGGATTCGCAGGTGGCGGGAGGACCAAATGTAAAATCATCATTACTACAAGTATTATCATCTGACCAAACATTGAAACCAAAATCAGCGACGTTGTCGTAATAGATGTTGGCGTCGGCGCCAGAACTTACGATAGTATCTCCTGAAGATGATTCCCCCCATTCACCTAATCCCGCATCTCCAATAAGATTTCTAGATAGTGTGACTCCGCCAGTATCCGACCCGCGATTATAGATTCCATAGATAGTTGGCTGAATTATGATATTGTCGTATATATGCACCCCGTCGGTATTTAAGAACGTTACAATCCCATGCCCGAAATATTCCTGATTTCCAGTACCAGCGTTACAAACGATATTATCATGAATGTTGTGTGCACCTTTCCCTGCTAATATTCCAGGCCCGACTGTATTCCACACAGTATTGTTATACACATCAACACTATAATCTTGTGTATATGTTCGGATTCTTATACCTGATCTCCATGTATCTTTTATTATATCTGGACGAGAAACCACTCCCGTAGTATCGACAAAATTATTGTAATAAGAATTAGGACCGCCATTAAGCCCTTTGATAACCATTCCGTAAGTTCCCAAATTTTTTAGAATATTGTCATGTACCACCACTCTTGCAATATAAGGATTTTTATAGTAGCCAGGGTCATTTTGACCCAGGTACATTCCCGCATATCTTGTGTCATGGATATAATTGTGGTGAATCTCAAAAGTATCCCATGTCCATGCATCTGATAAAAAACCATCTTGAACAAATATACCATTGCCTGTAATAGACGTATTGCCTTCGCAGGTTATTTCCAAATATCCAAGCTTTATATGGTCAGATTCTCCATATACCCGAACTGCACCTGATGCCTTGGAAGTGTTGTCATTTATAACTTTAATCCCATAAGTCAAATCACCATCATTATTACCCCGCAAATCAATATACTTGCAATTTAATATACTTAAACATCCTTTCCCGCTCATTCCGTTAATTACAACTCTAGAATTTGGATTCTTGTTTTCATTTGTGATCGTAATATACGAGCCTGCTCCGTCAAAATCCTGAAACAGCAGACCGCCTCTCGCGCCACCTCTAATTATGATTGTATCGCCAGAAGTGCATTTCCCGCCCCCGCAAAATGTGTCGCCGTCAACGGTTGATGTTGTTGTGGGGACATAATAATCAGCCGCCTCACTTACTCCCGTCAACCCAAACAAAAAGAAACCCGAGATAAAAAAGGCGAGGAATAGTTTTGTTTTTGTGTTTTTCATTGTTTTATTTTAGTTTCTTAAAGCTTATCCGCCAAGGATAAATTTGCTTAATATTTTTTTTATTTGATTCCTCGGTTTTAGTCAAAGAACAAACAAAAGATTCTTTTATTTTATACTTATCCGCAAAATATTTTAAGCCCGATAATTTTTTATTAGAAAATTTTAATTTTACTTCCAAAGGAACAACGCCTTCTTCCGTAATAATAAAATCTACCTCTTGCCCAGTATTAGTTCTCCAGAAATTTATACTTTCAATATCTAAATTTTTCCGAAGTTCACAATAGACGGAATTTTCAAATAACTGACCGTCAACCCGTTCCAAAAACTTTTTATTAGCAAGCAAATTCATCAATCCATTGTCTTCAAAATATATTTTAGGCATTTTGGTAAGCTCGCTTCTAATATTTTTATAGAAAGGATAAACCCTCCTGATAATATATGTATTTTCTAAAATAAACAGATATTCTTCTACGGTTTTCTGCGTTAATTTCAATGTGTTTGATAATTCAGAAATATTAAGCAGGCCTCCCGACTGGCTCGCCAAAACTTTTATCAATTGATTAAATTTGTTTATTTCCCGAATATTCGCCAAATCCCGAATATCTTTTTTAACATAAGTATTGATAATTTGTTTGAGCAAATGAGACTTGATCTCAATATTATTTTCTAATACAATCGCTGGATATCCCCCATAAAAAATATACTCTTCATACAAATCTCTCAGCTCAGCAATAATTATTTCCGAAAAACTATTTACATTTATTTTTTTATTTTTAAATAATAAAAATTCTTCAAAATCAAGAGAAAAAATCTCAAAGTCTACTGTGCGACCAACTAAAGAATCTTTGAATTTATTCTTAATATCAAAACTGGAAGATCCGCTAACTACCAGTTTAATTTTATCTCCCCAGTGATCATGAAATAATTTTAGAAAACTGGATGGATTATCTAAATATTGAATTTCATCTATAAATAGATATATTCTGTCTTTTGTTTGAGCACCACTCTCTTCAAGATATTGAATTGTTTTTTTCACACCGCCATTACATAAATCTAAAAAAACAAAATCTTCTAAATCAAAATAGAAAATATTATCTTTTTTAATCTTTTTTTCTTTAATTAAATAATCTTTTATTAGATGCATTATTGAAGTCTTGCCAACCTGTCTTGAGCCATGTAGCACAATAATTGTCTTTTTATCTAAAAACAATTTAATTTTACTGATGATTTTTCTTTGCTTCAATTTCATTAATATTGTATAAAACTTAGTAATATTATACCTATATATTATATAATACTGAGTAATTTGTCAAATAAGCACCTTTAAAGCTTTTATTTATGACAAGATAATAATTTACACTTCACCTTTCTTAATATCATCTTCAACATCCCCTTCAAAATTATCCAAATAAACCTCTCTTGGTTTCGCTCCATCCGCGGGACCGACAATTCCCTTGTCTTCCATCATATCTAACAACCGCGCGGCGCGGGCGTAACCAACGCGCAGGCGACGCTGAAGAAGAGACGCGGACGCTTTGCCGGCATTTTTGACAACTTCAACCGCGTCATCATATAAATCATCATCCACATCGTTTTCTTCCTCGGAAGATTTCACGGATGATTTTTTATTTTCTATGATTTCCTCATTATATTCTTCCTCACTTTCCTCTTTTTGGCTTTTTAAAAAATCTGTTATTTTTCTAACCTCTTCCTCAGAAATAAATACTCCTTGGATTCTTCTCGGCTTATTAGAATCACCGGATAAATAAAGCATGTCTCCACTGCCTAAAAGTTTTTCCGCGCCAGCCATGTCTAAAATGGTTCTGGAATCAATCTGGCTCGCTACTTGAAAAGCGATTCTAGTGGTTATATTCGCTTTAATAAGCCCCGTAATAACCTCCACAGAAGGTCTTTGAGTAGAAAGCACGAGATGAATTCCGATCGCTCTCGCCATTTGAGCTAAACGCACAACCGCAGCTTCCATTTCCCGACCATGTGTTGCCATCAAATCAGCAAGTTCGTCAATAATTATAATTATGTATGGCAAAACCTCTCTTTGCTTAAATTTTGTTTTCACAGCCTCATTGTAAGATTCAATATTACGACAGCCCAAATGGCTTAATAAATCATATCTGTCCTCCATCTCCTTAATCGACCATTTTAGAGAATTTATCGCTTTATCGGGATCAGTAATAACAGGCGTTAAAAGATGCGGAATGTCGTTGTAAGGAGTAAGCTCAACCCTCTTTGGATCAACCATAATAAATTTCAATGTCTCTGGGGAGTTTTGAAAAAGAAGTCCTACTATTAAAGTATTTATGCAAACTGTTTTTCCGCTTCCCGTTGAACCAGCAATCATAAGATGCGGCATTTTAGCAAGATCGGCTATAACAGGATAACCAGAAACATCCCTTCCTAAAATAATTCCCAGATTTGATTTTCTTTTTTTAAATTCCTCGGAATTTACAATATTTTTCATCCTAACCATTGCCACCGACTGATTCGGAATTTCTATCCCAACCAACGATTTCCCTGGAATCGGAGCCTCAATTCGTAAAGAGCGAGCGGCCAACACTAACGCTAAATCATTATGTAGAGAGGTTATTCTACTAAGCTTTATTCCGACTGACGGCTTCATTGTGTATTGAGTTACCGTCGGACCAACATTCACTTCTCCCATTTCAATTTGAATTCCAAAGTTAGCGAAAGTTCTTCTGATAACATTTGAATTGGCTCTAATATCCCCGCTTGTAGGTTCTCCATCGGATCCGTCTAAAATATTAAGAGGAGGTATCTGCCAATTTGTTTTTCTTTTGCTTTTGGGAACAGCCATAGTTACTTCAACCTCATTATCATCTTCATTATCATCTTCATTTTCATCTAACGATTTCACAGAAAATTCTGGTTCTTCTGTTTCTTTTGGTTCTTTTTTTACTTTATTTAAAAGAGCGGCAACAACGCCTTTTTTTTCTTTTTCTTTCATCTCCTGCCCGGCAATATTGATTTTTATATTTTCGTCATCAGACGATACTTTGTCAGAAGCTGAGCTTTCTACAGGAAACTCAGTTTCTTCAACCTCATCTTCTTCGTCAACTTCTTTCGACTCTCTTTTAATTTTATTAACCAAACCAGCCAGTGAAATATTAAAAATTAAAAGTATTGATATTATAAACATCATTAGAATAATAATCATCGCTCCCCATTTACCAATTAGGGTCACTAGAGACCAAGCAAAAATGGCTCCTAAAAATCCTCCGCCACTTCCCTCTTTCGCCGCCTCAAACATAGTTTCAGGAATAAAAAGAATGTGCAAGAAAGAAAGCAGAGATAAAATCATTATAATTGCTCCAAATAAAAATGTTCTGCTTTCAATAACATCTCCTGATTTTATTATTTTCAAACCGCAAAAAATCAGAACAATTGGAAATAAAATAAATCCCATCCCAAACAATAATCCGCCAACTTCTTTTATTTTACCACCCAATCCCCCAGCCAAATTGACAAGGCTTAAAATATTTATCGCCGCCAGCGCCAAAAGAAAAATCCCGATCACATCTTTTTTAATATCATCACTTATGTCAATTGTTGGAAATTTTAATCCCAACATAAAGGATTTTTTCTTTTTTCTTCTTTTTCTCATCATAAATCAGACTGTTTTATGTTGCTTATTATACAAACATTATAGCTCAAATTTTTGTTTGAAGCAATGGGAAGTTTGGCTAAAAAGGCAATACTTGATATAATAAACTAAGAATTAAAAACTTAACAAAAATTCTTATGAAAAAAATAAATAAAATTATTTTGGCGGGGCTGTCAGTTTTATTTTTATTCGCGCTAATAATAATTATCGTCAGTATTAATATCAGTGATTATGGTTCATTTCTTAATAAAGAACGACAGATAACAAAAGATCGCTTAGAAGAGTTAAAAAGTATTGACAGCGATGATGACGGTCTTAACGACTTTGATGAAATTTACACTTATAAAACAAATCCGAATGATAGCGATACGGACAAAGACGGATACGCGGATGGTTCGGAAGTGGAGAATGGATATGATCCATTAATGTCAGATTTATTGATTATAAAAGATCCCGCTGAGAATGAAATAGATATAAACGCCAGCGAATATGAGATGAAAGGAAGCAATTCTTTTTTGATTGAAAAAATTGAATTGGAGATAACCAATTCGCAAAATGAAGCAAAGAAAATCTTGATAGACGATTTTAAAAAGGGAGATTTGAATTGGAGCTATATTTTAAAAGCTGAAAGCGGCGATTTGACAGAAGGGAAAAATCTTATTACGGTTTTTGCTTATCAGGAAAATAAAATAACAAAAAAAGAAATAATAATAAACACGGTACTACCTAAAGATGAAAGAGTGGAAAAAATCAGTGTCGATTGGAAAGAAGAGCTTGTAAAAATAGACAATGAATGCGAAGAAAAACATTGCCAGTTTGATTATTATCTCGCTGGAGAAATAAAAGATGGCAAATATAAAGAACAACCTCTTTATTTGGAAGTGGAATATAGCATGGGAAATATATTCAAGCATTATATTTTAAAAGACGATGAAAAATTTTACTTGAAAGAAAATAATATAGAAATAGAAGAATTGGCAGATTTGCCGAAAACAATCGTTTCGCCAGAGGAAGAATATATAATAGAAGGAGGAAGAGTGGGAAATCCGTTTTTTTCTGAAATAAAAATAGAAAAGAAATTATTTACCCACGAAAGGATGGGTGACATTTATTTAACTGGAGATGGCTGCGCGGCGGCGGAACTTCCAGACCATACCGTCTTCGCGTATAGTTTTACAATACCGTTTATTAGTAAAAAGAATGGTTTGCTTGAAATAATTTTTGATGATGGCAGTGAAAATGAAGAGGAATATGATTATAGTAAAATAACGGGATGCGGATCATTGTGCTATCATCTTGATGCAATGAACGAAGAAGATTTGTCTCCGAAAGAACGACTTATAGTAATTGGCAAAACGGGCAACGACGATCCCATTTATGAACTTAAAAATACAAACGATGAAAAATTAAAAGAGTTATATAATGACGAAAACTCTGTTGCCTATTTCGGCGAAGATTGGCAAAAAGCGGATGGAAATAAATATAGTTATGAGGAATTTATAGACTCGCGCCCTCTTTTGTATTGGCAGGACCCTTTGGGAAGATGGATACAATTCAAAAACAGAAAGTTTATGTCAGCGGCGGAAATGTGCAAGCCAGTTATTTATCTTTATCCTGAAGAAAAAATAAAGGTTAGCGTAGAAGTAAATCCAAATGGAGGGTTTACTTTCACAAAACCAGAATACAATCAAGGATGGGAAGTGGAAGTTTCTCAAAATGGAAAAATAAAAGACTTGAAAACAAAACAGGAGTATGATTATTTATACTGGGAGGGAATCGGACTTAATTATCCAAGAAGAGAAGAGGGATTTGTTGTAGAAAAGGAAAACTTAAATGAATTTTTTGATCAAAAATTATCTTTTCTCGGTTTAAATGAAAAAGAAATTGGTGATTTCAAAGAATACTGGTTGAAAAGATTAAGCGATGATCCTTATTATAAAATCTCCTTTTTAACGCAAAACGAATTTAATAGAATCGCGCCGATCAGTTTTTCCTTAAATCCAAAAACGGTAATCAGGGTAATGATGACCGCCGAAAGTTTAAACAAGTTTAAATCTGTTCCGGAACAGAAATTATTCGCGGCTCCCGCGAGAAACGGTTTTACGGTAATTGAGTGGGGTGGAACATTATTAAGATAAAAATGAAAAAATCAGCAATATTATTTGTTTTCACATTCTTAGTGTTCCTGTTTTGTGTCGTAATTTTTCAAAATTATCTCTCTGTAATTTCCATAGAAAATGTTCCAGTGGATTGGAAAAATTCAGTGATAATTAAAGACAACTCTAGCGAAAAAAAATATACCGATTTTCATTACGCTTATTTTCAAGGAAAAGAATTTTACGGCAATTTGGAAAAAGCAGACAGTGAAATAAAGATGGACAAAAAAATTGATGGTGGAATTGTCTCCCATCATTTTTTTGTTGCTTCCGAAATAGCAAGTTTTTTCGCGAAGATCAGAAATCAAAAAGTAGATACTTTTGTCATTTTAGGTCCTAATCATTTTGGAGCTGGAAACAGCGATATTCTAATTTCTAAATATCCCTACAATACTCC
>JAGLIN010000008.1 GCA_023142975.1 Candidatus Parcubacteria bacterium | reverse complement strand
AAAAATACACCAGCCGCCAGCAAAGGGAGTGAGAGAATATTGAAATAATTCGGTGAGCCGATTCCAAAAATCAAAATAAAGTTTGTCTAATTTATTTCCTTTTAAATACATCAGTGACGCGGCAAGATCAAGTTTTCTTTTTCCAAATTCCTTAATTGCTTTATCAAGAAAATCTTTACTTTTTAATTCCGTATCAGCGTCTAAAAATAAAAGAATATCTCCTCTCGCTACTTTTGCTCCCCCGTTTCTCGCTTTACCGGGAAGACCGCCTCTTACTATTTTGCATTTATATTTAATGGCAATCTTTCTTGTTTTGTCCGTAGATTTATTATCAGCCACTATAATTTCATAATCCTTGAACGTTTGCTTTTTTATACTTTCAAGAAGTTTCGGCAGATATTCTTCTTCGTTTTTTGTTGGAATGATTATAGAAAGGATCATTTTTATTATTTATAAAATAGTATTTTTCTGTGTCATTCCTGCGGAGGCAGGAATCCAGTCAGTCTCAATAAATAATATCTTTCGTATAATTTTGTTAAGTGAGACTAACTGGATCCCAGACATTTTTTCTTACGCTATCGCTTCAGAAAAAATTCTGGGATGACAATATTAGATTAATTCTTGATATAACTTGACCACCTTTTTCACCCACGGTTCTATCGAAAATCTTTCTGAATTTATTTTTGCTTGCGTGGACATTTTTTCTCTTAAATTTTTATCATTTACAATTTTTAAAACGCTTTCAGAAAATTCTTCTTCTGACTCAAAAGTCAAAAACCCATCTTCTCCGTTTTTTACCATATCTTCAATTCCGCTTGCTTTAATCGCCACTACTGGATTTCCAGCTGCCATTGCTTCAACAGCGACAAGACCCTGAGTTTCCGTTTTTGACGCGAAAATAAAGATATCGCTTGCTTGATAAAGACCAACGATCTCTGTTCTGTCAACAAGCCCCGTAAAAATAATATCATTTTTAACTCCAAGCTCTTCTGCCATTTTTTCTAAATCTTTTTTAACAGCGCCGTCTCCAACAATCATAAATTTTATATTATTATAGCGTTGCTTAATCTTTGCAAAAGATTTTACCAGAAATCCTAAGTTTTTTTCTTCCGTAAGCCTGCAAGCTGTGATAAGTAAAATGTCTTCAGATTTAACATTGTATTTCTTTCTTATTTCACTTTTTCGCCCAGTGTCTTTTTTAAAATTATCAATATTAATTCCGCTTGGTATGATGCTTATCGGCGCTTTAATTCCGCGGCCAACAAGCATTTTTTTTATAGCAGTGGATGGAGCGATGATATTGTCGCATTGATTCGAATATTTGGTTGTTATTTTTCTGATATATTTTTTTGAAACAGGTTCGGGAATAAGGGGCACATAATGGGAATAATCCTCATATCTTATGTGATAAGTAAAGACAAGCGGTATCTTTAATTTTTTAGAAAATTTCAACGCTTCGCTTCCTAGTGAATACGGCTGATGAGAGTGGATAATATCCAAATTTAAATTTTTCACAACTTCTTCTGCTTTAGAAAAAAACGGCAAAGGAATTACATAAAAATAACCGCCATAATTAAAACGGAAGCTTTTATATCTG
This sequence comes from Candidatus Parcubacteria bacterium, assembly GCA_023142975.1. Lineage (GTDB taxonomy): Bacteria > Patescibacteriota > Minisyncoccia > JAHIHE01 > JAGLIN01 > JAGLIN01. The sequence goes on along the minus strand of JAGLIN010000008.1, from coordinate 2,444 downwards.
AAAATATTTTTTTTCTCGTCTTTATAATTTGGATATTCCGGAGCAAATATAAAAACTTCGTGCCCATTTTTTTCAAGTCCCCTTGAAAGATTAATAACAGAAGTCTCCATTCCGCCTTTTGAAGGAGTATAATAATTTATAAACATTCCAATTTTCATAATGATATAGATTATAAAATAGCTGAATTTTTCATAGTGAGCCTGTCGAACTATGATAAATTTAGCGTGCTTGCCATCCTTCAACAAGCTCAGGATGACAATTTTATTTAATGACTTATTTTTTATTTATACTTTTTATTCTCCTAATTCCTTTTTCTATACAACCAATCACTCCGTGCCAAAAAGACGGAAGATAGACCATGCTTGCGAAAATTAAACTTATGATAATTATAGCATCATAACTCGTTCTCATCCAGTAATCGTTTTCAAGCTTGAGCCACATTCCAAATTCGTCAAAAGTGAGTCCTAATCCTATTCCGTAAAGAACACCGAGTTTTAATCTGTTTTTTGTATTCTGAAAAACTAAAGCAAAGAAACCGGCAATAGCTAAAATAAAAATTCCGTAATTTAAGTGGTGAATATGATAGCCTTTAATATAAAGATTTGGATCGTCTATAATTCCGATTGTTCCGAAAATAACATAGATACGAACAATAATGAAAGTGAACAAAAAAGAAACGAGAACATTAAAACTCATTCTCTGTTTATGTTTCCTAATAAGTTTATTATAAAATCTATTGTTCAATTTTTTGATTATAAACTACTTTTTTTATTATAGCATAAATTTAAAAAAATGATATAAGCCGTTTTATCAATTTTTTTGACCAAAAAAAGAATCAGTCCCATTCTGAAACTGATTAATGTTTGTTATTTTTTCTTATGGCAACTACTATTATTAGTATAGCAATTGCCGCTAAACCAAATCCCATTCCTGGTGTTTCGGGAGTGGGAGTTGGGATAACCCTGGGAGTATAACAACAGGTTGATATTTCTTCTGGTATTGGTGTTGGCATGGGCACTGGCGTATCAATTATTGAAGCCTTTTCTATAACATTCACCACTATAGTATCCTTATCGGAAAGACTTTCTGAATCTTCTGAAAATCCAGCATCAATTACAGTCAACTCAATCTCATGCGGTCCAGTTCTGTTGAACGTCACATTAAAAGTCGGACTATTTGAACTTCCTAGATATTCACCATAAGTTAGATCGTACCACAAATAACTGCTTATTACCTCCCTTAGAACATTACCATCAGGATCCCATGATCTACTACCGTCTAAAGCAAACTCCTTGCCATAGATAGCAATTTTTTCGGTAGCAGAAGCATCAGCAATTGGCGGATCAGGTTCGGCTTCTTTGGCATAAAAGTTTTGCCAAGCTGTTCCTTTTTCTCCAAAACGATCCGTAACTTTAAGAGAGACATTATATAACTCCCCAGAATCCTCAACAGTAAAGGATATATATTTCCTTGAGGAAGTAGTTATTTCTTCTTCTCCCCGATTAGTTATCTTGTTTATCTTCCAATTCCAGCTAACAATTTCATCGCCTTCTTCATCGCCTCTTTGTCCTGTTGTTGAACCAGATTTGATCTGAAATCTTTTCCCCTCATAAATTTTAGCAGGTAACATTATTTCAGACTTTGGAGGTGAGTTAGAACTGGACGATTTTATTTCTACTTCAATCTTCTTGCGATTGCTTTTGTCGCCACATAAATTTGAAACAGTAACACCTATCTCATAATCCCTCCGCGCTCCAGAAGAAATAACTTCGAAAGTCGCTTTTTTTTCATCCCCGATTTTCTGGAATACTTCAGAATCATAATCCCAGTCGTAAATTATTATCCCATAATCCTTATCACTCAAGATAACCTCAACTGAAATTTCATCTCCTACTACAAGATGATCATAGTCACTTCTTGTTCTATTCTTCAATTTTTCTATGTGCGGAACAAGGTTGTTCTTAACATAAAATACAACCTTTTCTGTATCATTCATCCCGCCATTATCAGTTACTTTTAAAGTAATTTTATAAGTATCAGGATTTGTGATAAATGGTTCTCCTAAAGTAGCTTTAATACCTTTAGCTACAAGTTGGCCATTATAATACCATTCATACTTTATAATCTGACCATCTTTATCATAAGACCCAGAAGCATCAAGTGTTATGCTTTGACATTCACAGGCAAAGCATGAGATAGGGCTAACACTCGCCTTAGCAACTGGTTGATCATTAACCTCCGCCGCAACTAAGGAAACACTTAACAAAAGCATTAATAGCACTGACATCATCAATCCAACGCTCAATTTTCTTTTCATCTATATCACTCCCTTTATTTTATTCTATAAAGAACATCGTCTTTACTTTAAAGACCTTTTATCATACTCCAAAACAAGAAATTGTCAAGACCAAAAACTGGCTCCTGAATTCAAACCCCGAAGCCCC
>JAGLIN010000079.1 GCA_023142975.1 Candidatus Parcubacteria bacterium | reverse complement strand
TTAGGGTTTATGCAACAAAGCCACTGGCGATGCTGGTTTTCCGGTAGAAAATGATTTAATATCTCAAAACATAAATTTGAAAGCAAAAATATTAAAGGTCTCGCATCATGGAAGCAAATATGGAACCTCTAATGAATTTTTGAAATCAGTCAAACCAGAAAAAGCGATAATTTCTGTTGGTAAAAATAATTACGGACATCCTGCTACCGAATTACTAAATCGGTTAAAAAATATGAGTATTGAAATTTTCCGGACGGATGAAATGGGGGATTGGATATTAGGATATTAGGATGCTGGAGAGAGGACTTTAGTCCGAGAGCATTTTTCAAAAAAAATATTTATTTTTGTCATTCCCTTGAAGAAGGGAATCCAGAGAAATATCATCAGGACATAAATATTGTTTGGCAGTTGAAATATCAAAAAAATGTTATTATTAATTTGTTTGCAAAAATTTTATTTTAAAAATAATGTTTATGAAATTTCATCTGGATTCCCGCCTCCGCGGGAATGACAAAAGCATTGCCTAATCGCAGAAACTGTGATATAAAGAGACTATAATTAATTAATTTTTAAAAATTATGGAAACGCATCTTAAGAAAGAAAGAACTTTGATAATTATTAAGCCGGATGGAATTCAAAGAACATTGATCGGAGAGATTATTAAACGTTATGAAAGAACTGGGCTTAAACTTGTGGCGGTAAAAACAGTTGTTTCTTCCGAAGATCATATAGAAAAACATTATACGCTTGATCCAAATTGGCGGAGAGTTACAGGAGAAAAGACAATTGCGTCTTATGAAAAGAAAGGATTAAAACCGCCATCAGAAGATCCCTTAGAAATTACAGCTGTAATTTTGGAAAATCTTAAAAAATATATGACCAGCGGTCCTATAATTGTGATGATTTGGGAGGGAGCTCACGCGGTAAAAATTGTCAGGAAAATAACTGGCGGAACAGAACCTCTTACATCCGATGTGGGAACAATTCGCGGGGATTTTGTTTTGGATTCATATCAAATATCTGACAACGACAAAAGAGCGGTTAGAAATTTAATTCACGCGTCTGGATCAGTAGAGGAGGCCGAAATGGAAATTAATCATTGGTTTAAAAAAGACGAAATTATTGATTATCGCTTGGTCCAGGAACAAATTATATATGATGTAAATTTGGATGGGATTTTAGAGTAGAGTTGTATTCATGGTTGACACAAATCAAAATGTAAACTACACTACAGAAGTGATTTGATTAACAAGCTAACGAGAAATGTATTATGCTTAGAATAAGATTAAGTCGGGTTGGAAAGAAAAATAAGGCCCAGTTTAGAATAACTGTTGCCGACGGGCATCGAGCGCCGACGGGAAAGTTTATTGAGATTTTGGGGCATTATAATCCGCACACTAAAGAGAAATTTTTTAAACAAGAAAGAATAGAATATTGGATTTCCAAAGGCGCGAAACCGTCTGCGACGATCCATAATTTTTTGGTTGATGCGGGAATTATCAAAGGGAAAAAAGTAACTTCATGGAAACCGAAGAAGAAAAAAGGAGATAAAAAAGAAGAGAAAGTTGCAGAAAAGAAAGTTGCGGAACCTGTGAAGATAGAGAAAAAAGAGGAAGTAAAACCAGAGGAAAATAAATCGGAGGGAAAAGAAGTCGTAGAGTCTGTAAGTCCAAAAAAGGAAGAAATAAAAGCAGAAGGGAAAAAATAAAATGTTGACAATTTAAAACGCTATTATATAATTATGAAAGCAGTTGCGGTTGGCAAACAATAATTTTGTTTGTATATTATTTACAAACAAAATAAAGGTCGATAGTCAAAGCAGTTGCGAGTTTACAGAGTAAAAAAATCAGTTAATCAGTTCTAAACAGATTATTGCTATTTGATAGCAGATAAATTCGTTTAGATTAATCAGAAAATCAGAATTATGAGTGAAACAACAAATGATAAAGAATTCGTAGAATTCGTAGTAAAAGCAATCGTTGACAATCCAGATGATGTTGAAATCGACAGGACTGTTGATGAAATGGGAGTACTTATCTCTCTTAAAATCAATCCGGCCGATATGGGACAAGTTATCGGACGACAAGGCTCAACCGCAAAATCCATCAGAACTCTTTTAAGAGTTATTGGAGCGAAGAGCAATGCCAGAGTTAACTTCAAAATTATTGAACCAGAAGGTAGCCAACACCAGAGAGCGGAAAGAAGCGAAGGAACAGAAAGAGTTGAAAAAAGCGAAAATGTTGAAGATGTAGTTAACGATCTGAAGTTATAATCTTTAGATTTACAATATCAAAAAACCGTGCTATGTTTTTATTAGCGCGGTTTTTTAAAAAAAATATTAGGCGATATTCTACCTAATATTCATAAATTTGAGGTTTCATTTTTTCTACAACAATTAAACAAATTGCGGAAATTAAAACTGTTAGTCCCGCAATCACTAAAATTAACGCTGGTCCTCTTATTATTCCATATAAATAAACGCCGCTTATACAAATCCCCAGTCCCAATAGTGTTATCGTATAAAGAAAACAAAAAGGACGACGAACAATCTGTATGCTTTTAGAAAAAGTTTTTGACCTCTCTACTATTTCGTATTTTGTTATTCGCATTATACTCACCTCTGTCAAAAGTATATAGCTATAAACTAAATCTGTCAAGATGAAATTTGATATTATCACAATTTTCCCAAAAATATTTGATTCATATTTTAATGAAAGTATTTTAGCGCGGGCGCGGAAAAATAAACTGATTAAAATTGATGTGCATAATTTAAGAGATTACACGGAAGATAAACATAAAACCGTTGATGATACTCCTTATGGCGGGGGAGCGGGAATGGTGTTTAAGGTTGAACCGATTTATAAAGCGTTAGTAAAAATTGTTGGCAAGAATAAACTAAAATGTTTTAAAAAAAGAATTAAGAAGCAAGAATTAAGAATCAAGAATAAAAACAGTAAAACTAAAATTATTTTGTTGTCCGCGAAAGGCAAGAAATTTGATCAGGCAATGGCGAAGAGATTTTCTAAATTAGATAAATTGATTTTAATTTGCGGAAGATATGAAGGAATTGACGAGCGAGTGGCGAAATATTTAGCCGACGAGGAAATTTCTGTCGGTGATTATATTCTGACAGGCGGTGAAATCCCAGCGATGACTATTGTAGATTCTGTCTCAAGATTAATTGAAGGCGTTGTTGGCAATAAAGAATCCATAAAAGAAGAATCGTTTTCAAAAAAAGATTATTTGGAATATCCGCATTATACTAAGCCAGAATTTTTTTCTCCGGATAAAAAAACAAACTGGAAAGTCCCAGAAGTTTTATTAAGCGGCAATCATCAAAAAATAGGGGAGTGGAGAGAAAAGAGTTCTAAAAACTAAGTTGTCCCGTTTGTCATTCCCGCGGAGGCGGGAATCTAGTAAGTCTCAATAAATAATATTTTTCGTATAATTTATTAAAGTGAAACTAACTGGGATGACAGGTTTATATCTTAAATGAAATTTGCAAGAAAAACCCAGTTACAATAGAAATAATCGCGAAAGCTCCCAAAAATTGTTCTTGTTTCATTTGTTTTAAAACATCTGCGTCTATTCTATGTTCTTTTAAAATGTGCCAGTGGATTATAAGCACCATTGCGCCAAGCAAAATTTCACCTGTTGTAGTTAAAATAAATCCTATAATTTCTATACTCATAATTTTCAATAGTTATAAAAATTAGCTTAACAAACTTTTTCCAGTCATTTCGTCTGGTTTTTTTATTTCCATAATTTTTAAAATTGTTGGAGCGACATCACACAGCATCCCGTTTATATTACTTCCATAGTTATTATTGTTATTATCTAATATTTTTTCTTTAGTTAATTTATTTTGAGCGTTAACAATTATAAACGGCACGGGATTTACAGAATGTTCAGTTATTTTTTCTCCAGTTTTTGGATTAAGCATTTCTTCAGCATTTCCGTGATCCGCCGTTACAATGAGAGTAAAACTATTCTCTAAAGCTGATTTATATAATTTGCCAAGACACTTATCAAGAAACTCTATTGCTTTTATGGATGCCTTTAGATTTCCCGTATGTCCTACCATATCGGCATTAGCATAATTCAGGAGGATAAAATTAAATACTCCCGATTCAATTTTGTTTATAGCATAATCGGTAATTTCTTTCGCGCTCATTTCCGGAACCTGATCGTAGCTCGCGACCGATTTGGAAGGAATAACCATTCTAAATTCATTCTTAAACGGTTTTTCTTTTCCGCCGTTAAAAAAATAAGTTACATGAGCGTACTTTTCTGTTTCAGCAATTCTCAATTGTTTAATTCCAATCTCGCTTAATATTCTGCCTAATGGATATTTTACATTTTCCGCGGGGAAAACAACATTAACGGGCAATCCTTTCTCGTATTCCATCATTGTGGTGAAGTGAAGATTTGATAATTTTTTGCCACGATCAAAATCTGAAAAATTATCTAGAACGAAAGATTTTGTAATTTGACGCGCCCTATCTTCTCTTATATTAAAGAAAACGACAGAATCATTTTCTTTAATTAAATTGAAATTATTATTTTCGTCAGTGATGAGCGTTGGTTTTATAAATTCATCTGTTATTTCGTTCGCGTAATATTCTTTAAGAGCGTTTACGGGATCGTCTTCTTTTTTGCCGACCCCGTTTACCATACAATAATAAGCAAGTCTTGTTTTTTCCCAGTTTTTGTTTCTGTCCATAGCGTAAGATCTGCCCATGATGCTGGCAATTTTCCCTGGCCAATTTTCCTCTTCTATATTTTTGACTAAATCTGATACGAATTTAATTGCTGATCTTGGGTTTGTATCTCTTCCGTCTGTAAAAATATGTATGAAAACCTTGTTATTATCTATGCCGCTTGCTTTTAGAAGTTCTAATAAGGCGTAAAGATGATCTGTATGGCTGTGAACCCCGCCATCACTTACTAATCCCATTAGATGTATGTTAGAATTATTCTTAGTGGCATGTATAATTGTCCTAAGCAGAGTTTCATTTCTAAAAAATGTTTTTTCGCGAATTGCCAAGGAAACTCTCGGTAAATTTTGATATAATACTTTTCCAGCTCCTAAAATTAAATGTCCAACTTCTGAATTGCCCACGTTTCCCCAGGGCAAACCAACTGACATTCCAGATGCTTGGAGATTTGTGTAAAAGTAGAATTTCTTAAGGATGTCCATATTTGGAGTTGAAGCGTTTGCTACTGCGTTGCCAGCTGTTTCTTCGCTAATTCCCCAGCCATCCAATATTACTAAAATTACTTTTTTCATTTGATTTTATAATTATTTAGATTACAGAATGTCATTTCGGGGAGTCTGAATGAACGCAGTGAGTGAAAAGACGACGAAGCAATCCCGTGACTAAATTCCTCGCGCGTAGTTACGGGATTGCTTCGTCGCTCAATTATCCTTCGGATAATTTCACTCCTCGCAATGACATTTTACACCTCATCCAATTTCAGAGAAATTATTTTTGAAATACTATTATTGTCCATCGTAACTCCATATAAAACCCCTGCTTGTCTCATCATTTCACGGTTATGTGTGATAATAATAAGCTGTGTTTTAAAAGCGACTTCTTTGCTGATCTTTGCAATCTTTTCAGAGTTTGATTCGTCTAAAGCGGCGTCAATTTCATCAAGGACTAAAAAGGGAGGGGGATTATTTGAAATTATCGCAAAGAGAATCGCCACAGAGGTAAGCGCTCTTTCTCCTCCCGAAAGAATATCTAAGCTACTTATTTTTTTGCCAGGAGGAGAAGCGTTTATTTCAACCCCAGCGATTTTTTGTTTTTCTTGTTTGTTCTCTTCTGTTTTCTCGGGGTCATTTTCATTACCATTGTTTTCATCTTTTTTAAAATCAGAATATTTCACGGATAAATCCGCTTTTCCTCCTCCAAAAATTATTTTAAAATATTTATTAAATTCCTCACTTATTTTTTTAAAGGAAGATTTAAATATGACCTCAATTTTTTCGTCTAATTCTTCAATTACTTTTTTTAATGATCCCGAAGCTTGTTCTAAATCGTTTGATTGCGCTGACAAGAAATCAAATCTTTTTTTTGTTTCTTCATATTCTTCCATTATTAAAGGATCAATTCCACCAATTTGATCAAATTGAATTTTCAGCTTTCTTATTTTCAATCTTGACTCTTCTTGATCAAAACTGTCAAACTGAAACTCTTCCGAGCTGTTTTTGAATGTTCTGTCTTGTATCTCTTTTAAAATTTCATTGTTTCCTATTTCATCCTTAATCTCATTTATTAAATCTTCTTTTCTAACTTCAAATTTTGCCAATTCAATATTTATTTGATTAAGAACATCTTTAAACTTGTTGAGCTCGTCCTGTTTTATTTGTAAATTTTTTTCAAGTTGAAAAAATATCTGTCTTTTTTCCTGCTCGTTTTTGTTTAGTTCATATATTCTATTTTTAAATTCTTCATATTCTTTTTCATATCCTCTAATTTTATTTGATACCTCAACTTTTTCGGTTTTTAATTTTTTAATACTACTGTCATCAAACACAATTTCCTTGTCTTTCTGGGTAATCTTTCCGTCTTCAATTTCCTTTAAAAGATTTTTCACATTTTTTCTAACTTCAATCCCTTCTTCTTTAATAGACTCAATATCCTCTAAGTTAGCTATTTTTTTTATCAAATCAAAAAATTTATCATATGCTGAAACTAAACCATAAAGCTTATTTTTAACATAGCCCAAATTTATAGGCATATGTTCTGGTTTTTCCATTTCTTTCTTTCTTTCTTCTTCTATCTGTAGTCTTCCTTCTATAACAGACAAGTTTCTTTGAAGTTCATTTATAGTTTCTCGCAAAGAATCTATTTCCTTCTGCAGCTGTTCAAATTCTGTTGTGTAACTGTCGCTATTATTTTCAGTTTCAGATAATTTATTTTTTATTTTGGCTACTTCTTCGGAGTATTCTTTTATATTCTTTTCCAAATTTTCTTTTTCAGATCCATATTTTCTATTGTCATTATTAAGCTTTGTCCAAATATACGCAAACAATTTTTTCTGTTCGGATTTCAAGCTTTCTTCAATAGCTCCTCTTTTTTGCGCTTTGCTCGCTTGCCTTTTAAGAGAGTTTAGTCGTGGCTCTATCTCGTTCAATAAATCAGCGACACGCTGTAAATTCCTTTTTGTGGATTCAAGTTTATTAATAGATTGCTGTTTTTTTATTTGAAATTTTCTGACACCTGTCGCTTCCTCGAAAATAACCATTCTTTCGGCTGGTGTCGCTGTTAAAATTGAATCTGCCATTCCTTGATTAATAACGCAATATCCTCTTTGGCTGACTCCTGATCTTGCAAGCAAATCTATAATATCTATGAGTCGCGCGCGACTTTTGTTTATTAAATATTCACTGTCTCCATTTTGAAATAATTTTCTTGTTAAAATAACATCTTCATAATCAAGCGGTATTTTTTTGTCGCGATTATCAAGATGTAAAGATACAGAGGCTGAACTCATTTTTGCTTTTTTGTCGCTGCCTGTAAAAATCACATCTTTGCTCTTCTTTCCACGCAGACTTTTCATGCTTTGTTCTCCCAAAACCCATTTTATCGCGTCAGCAACATTTGATTTCCCAGAACCATTTGGACCGACTACAGCTGTGATCCCGTGAGGAAAATCTAAAACTGTCTTATTAGCAAAAGATTTAAATCCAGAAATTTCAAGTTTTTTTAAATACATAGATATTATTCTTGCTTGTTTATGATTTATTTATAGCATAGATTGGCTCTATTGCCAAACGCTCTTATTGTTAAATTACCAAATTATTATGCATAGCATAAAAATACAGGAAGTCGTTTTATTGTTGTATAGTAATCTTATTTTAAATTCACCTTTTTTATTTTTGTCATTTCGAAGGAGTCGCAACGACTGAGAAATCTATTAGCTGTTGAAAATGGGACAAATTAAACTATTTATTACATTCAAGAGATTTCTCGCCTGCGGGCTCGGAATGACAAAAAAGAGAATCTATAATAGTACCGCTATACTATGCGTAACAATTTGACAATGTGACAATTTGACAATAGACTTTAATTAGTTTCAATAAATTTGTTGCTATAAATAATAATATAGCAGTATTACTTTAAATTC
>JAGLIN010000078.1 GCA_023142975.1 Candidatus Parcubacteria bacterium | reverse complement strand
ATTCCTTGAGGATTAGTATCTAAAACATAGCTAAAATCTGAAGTCACATCTTCCTTATTCCATGAAAAAGCGACATTATTATTTTTATACCATTTATTCTGGTCGGGATGGGTTGAAGACGAAACAATTGGTCCTTCGGGAAGAGGGAGAGAAATAATATATTTTCCATTTCCAAGAGAATTTAAGATGTTAGTGCCTTTGCCATCATCAAGAAGAACTTTTGAGGAATCAAGTAAACTAATTGTAGTTTCTCCAGGTTTAATGGCTCTAAAAGTAATAGTTAAAACCGAACCAGACGAAGTTCTTATTCCTGGAGAAGGAATGCCTCCCTGAAAAGACACCTTGCCTTCTGTATTTGAATAAAAGGGTGGAACAGCCCAAACGGAAACAAAAGATTTTCCTGTTGCAGGATTAACAACCTGCAACTTTTTTGGATCAAATCTTAAATCCGCTTTAATAGCATTAATACTGTTTCCGCTAGTATTAAGAAGTATGGAAATATCAAAAGTACTTCCAATATAAAAAGTCCCGCCATTTGGCGAAAGATACAAAGAAGCGCCTGACGCTTGCGTTAATGGCGCGGCTAAGAAAAACAATATTAAAAATGCGAAAACACGAAAAATATTTTTCATTTTTTACTTTTCCTTTTTCTAAAAGACACTTTCCAGATTACTAAAATTATAATTATTACTCCGACTAATAATAGAAAAATAATTTGATATGGAAAAATTTTTGGTCCGGAATATAAAATAATTTCAGACAGTCTTTCATTGTCTGCTTTGTCTACAGCTTTTATTTTTATGATACTTCTTAGGTTTTGATTTTCAAGCAGATAAGGACTTTCCACAATTTTCCATTCGGTTTCTTGCTTTGATTTAATATCTCCAAGCCAGTTTAAATCAATTTCTGACAGTTCGTAGCGATCTATTCCAGAAGTTGCGTCTGTGGTGGAAAAAACTAAATATTTTTTATCCTCAATATCCACGATTTGAAGTATAAATTCTTTCGGACTTGTAGTATCTATCATTGTTCTAACTGTGCTTTTGGGAGACCATTTTTCTTCGTTGGGCAATTTTTGTTTTAAGTGAAAATAATAAATGTCGTCTTCCAGTCCTTCGTAACTCATACTGCCCATCCAAACGAGTTCTCCTTCTGGTCTGTCTGGGATCTCGTCTGGTTCTGTCAGAGAATCTCTACTTAAAATATAACTATATTGCGCTTCATTGGTTAAATCCCAATAAAGACCGATAGTGTCGCTGTTTTGCCATTTGACTTGGTTCAGACTGGAATCGGACGTAATTTTTATAAGGTCATTTGATTTTTCTATTATATTTATGGCATAACTGTTATCTAAGAGGGTTATCTCACCTTCCGTTGCTTTGCTGTCATTCAACAACACTTTTGTGTCAGACAAACTTAGGTTACCAGCTCCTGTTTTTTTGGCTTTAAAAATAATTTTTATAATTATACCCTTCCCGCTATATCCGCCGGGAATCCCTCCCGTAAATTCAATGCTTCCATTTTCATTTGAAATGACTGGTTCGCCCATCCAAAACTTTACTACAGAGTCTCCTGTAATTATATCAACTACTTCTAAAATATCTTGATTAAAAATTATTTTTGACGCAATCGTATTTATTTTTTGATCCTCAGTATCTATATAAAGAATTTTGATAAAGGTGTTTGATTTTTGATGCTCTGTGTTTTGAGGCAGGAAAAATAAAGTAGAAGCGCTGCTAATAAAAGGAGTTATTGTAAAAAAGAAAAGGGAAATTGCAATGAAGAATATTTTTCTCATTGTGCTATTGTTAATACTTTTATAAATATATTATATAATGTCTGGTAATTTTTTACAAATTTTTATATGTAGGACTTCTTCGTTTTAACTTATCTTAAAAAATTTTGTCATTCTGAACTTGTTTCAGAATCTTCGTTCTTTTAGATTTATTTTATTTAATATAACCTTTCATCTACGACGCAAACGCAAATATCTTTTTGTTTATTTTAAAAAACAGTAATTGAGTTTGCATCTTAATCTAAATGTCTGGTGATTTATAAGTTAGATTAGCGTAAAAGCCAATAGATTCTGAAACAAGTTCAGGATGACAAGTTTAAAGTAAAAAAATCACAGAGTCCTATTCAGTCCAATAATACATCATAATACTAAAGTCATAAATATCAACGATTCCGTTCTGATTTATGTCGGCGCAGCGATTAGACGGATTTTTTGATTTCCAGTAATGAAGAAGAATGCTAAAATCTAAAATATCAATTTTTGAATCATCATTTAGATTAGCGCCGTTACATTTTCTTTGCGGTTCAGATGGTTTGGGAAGTTCAGGAGGAATTGGAGGTTCTGATTTTTTAATAATTCTAAACCTTAATTCCTCACTGTATTCACTTTGTTCTCCTCCCATAAAAATGGTTTTTGCTTTTGTAAAATATTCTCCCGCGGCATAATCAGCGCTATCAAAAAAATATGTCCAGTGTCCAGTGTCATCAGAGTTCAGGCTTGTTGCTTTAAAAGATGGTGATATAAAATTAACTATTAGGCTATTAGGATAAGAACTTCCATATATTCTCAAAGAGTCCCCTTGACTTATTGTTTTTTCAGATAAAGCTATTGTGGGAGAAATATATATATTACTGACTTCTGTTATTTGATTGGGATTAATGCTCAAATTATATGTTAAAGTGGGAGACAGCAAGCCAAGATTGTCCTGCGCGAAAATGCCGAAATCATAAATTCTATTCGCCAAAATGCTTTTGATAGTTATTTCAAAATTTCCGTTAAGATCAGCTGTCTGTGTTCCGACAACTTGTCCATTTTTTAAGATAGTCATAAAAGCCACAGGATACGCTTTCCCAATCATTTTTAAATTTCCCGTTTGCGTTATTGCGCCGCCACCTCCTCCTCCAGGAGGAGATGGAATTGCGCCTCCCACCGTTGCTGATACGGATGTGCCCGCCGAAGGAGTAGTTACAACTACTGTTCTTCCTGTATCACCAAAAGTTCCGTCTATATCTATAAAATAGCTTGTTCCGATTGATGGATTTCGAATTTGATTTACTCCCGATCCTCCGAAAGACGCGTTTGTTCCAATTTCAATTCTGATATCAGATCCACCAGTGATAGTGTTTCCAGCGCAAGCCGTAAATGTAATTTCATCTTCAATATTGTCTATGCTTATTGTTAAATCATTATTGTCCGCGCAAACTGTTACTATATCATAGTCAACTCCGTCCACTGAAAAATCGTAGTCTGAGATATTAACAGGGCTTAAAGAAGAAAGGTTGAAAGCGTTACCAGTATCGTCAAATTTTATAATTACAGTATCTCCAGAATCTATAGAACTTACAGTCCTGAAAGATATCAAATGATTGGCAAATTGACTTGATCTTGAGTCGGATATTGTATCGCTTATATTAGAAACAATCGCGGCTACCGCGTTTTTATTGCCAAAAAAAGGAACAAGAGACTGTCCCAATAATGTGAGCATCAAAAAGATAAAAAAAGTTTTTGTTATTTTTCCATCATTCATTATTATTTTTAAACTTTTTTAAGAGCCTTTTTTTGTTGTATGATGTTCTCCTTTAAAAAGAATCTTAGCAGCCATTCGCCACCGTTTTCTAGTCTTGAAAAAGAAAGTAATAATGACCATTAAAATGGATAGGATGCCTAACGCTAATTTCCATGGAAAAATCGTGAATGTAATAGTATTTGATATAAAAGGTTCATTGCTATTACCATAAGAACCGACGATCATAGCAGTATATTTTCCCATTAAGAAACCTCCGTCCCACTCGGTTTCAATTTTTCTTACACTTCCTGGAAGCACATTCTTAGAAGGAAATTCCAAATCTTTAACCTTGTTTCCAAACATATCAGTAATTGTGATAAATCCCCTTGGCTTTACATGAACAGTCCCCTCATTTTCAAATCTCATCTCAAATGGCACTGGACCGTACTCTTGAAATTCTGGAGCGCTGAAGTTAAGCACATTCATATTTTCAATTACTTCTCCTGAAACATTAAGTAAAATTAATGAGGCAACTTTCATAGATACTGTACTTCCAACATTGTTCTTATCGCTATTTCCACCAGTAAAAGCCACGATTGATCCATAGTGTCCTCCGGCTTCTCCATCTGTTGGAATAACTATTTCAACAGATATCACTTTTCTTTCATTTGGTTCTAAAATAATATTTTCAGGATTCACTTTAATCCATTTTGCAAGCGAATATGTTTCATTTCCCTCTTCTTCAATTATTACGCCTCCTGTTTCTCCTGCTGCCGTAAAATCTTCCGCCTTAATAGTTATGGGCAATGGCGAACCGCCTTTATTAATAATTCCTACTTCACTTACCAAGGTATCTCCCGGATTTGCGGTCAACTCAAAAGTTAATGGAGAAATAGAAATACCCACCTCACTTTCCTGAGCGAAACCTAATTGAACAAAACTAAACAATCCTATTGCCACAAATAACACAACAAAAAAAGCAGAGCTCTTTCTTAATATTTTTTCCATTTTTTTATTAATCAAAACTAAAATCACACAAAACAACCGCAAATTCTACTAGAAAGTGGGGGTAATAATATACATCAAAGTGTTAGTATAAGTTCCTGGTTCCTGAGTTCCATCAATAGTTAATTTATACTCTATTCTTGATACATTTGCGTCTACTGGACCAGCATTTGTCATAATTGATTGCGCAGTTTCTCCTCCTGAACCAGGATCACATGAAGCATCATTTCCAATACAAGGAACTGCCAAATAAATAGTTTCAGCTGCCTGAGTACAATCCGTTCCAGTTTGGTCATCGCAAGCATAACCAAAGCCAGCATTACTAGTTGGCGTTTGCCAAGCGCTAGATGTGTCAAAATCCATGAGATCATCATCTCCCGTAGACTCATTAATTGTCAAAGCGCCTGACATTAAACTTGTTAGTTCATGCAATGTAACAGTATAACCATCTTCTGCGTTTGTGCTAACTGTCAAATCTTGACAGCCATGATAAAAAGTATTTACAGCGTCAAGTGTGGAAAAATCTACTGCTGTGGCCGTAGTGTTGGCAGGACCACCTAAATCAGCGGCTGAATTGAAAGAAGTATCACAATCACCATTAGAAACCCCGGTCACAGCAAAAGTCAAAGTCTCGCTTACTATGGCTGTTACCGTTACAGCTGGAAGATATGCAACAGCGGCAACTCCCGTATCAATATCACTTGAAGCGCAGTCAACATTGTCAAAAGTCGAAATTTGGGCATAAGCGGTCGCTGTTGAAGAAGGATTTGTTATGCCATCAAATACCATAGTTACATTTCCACTGGCCGGCGCTGTTCCAGTAGCATAAGTCCATGTTATTGTTCCATCCACTGTACTGGCAATTGTCCAGTTAGTTTCTGTCAAGCCAACCCAACCAGCTGCTACATTAGCCTCACTAGTGCTTGTATCCATACCTGTGGGCAAAGTGGATCCTGTAGCCGTGGTCGCGAACACAACCTTTACGCACTTAATTGTTGTTGACGATGACTGAGTAAAAGTAAGAGTATAATCCCCTGTCGCATTAGTCGTTCTTGAATCCGCAAGCGTCAGCTTAGCAAGGGTCACTGCTGTCGCCGCTTCAGATTTATCAATGCCAACAACTGAATACGAAAACACCAACGTAAACATACAGACAAACGCTACAAATTTTTTACTCATTTTTTTTATTTTTTGTGCCATAATTTTTTTGTTAAACTTTTAATTAAATATATAAAAAATTAAAATTGATTTCTATTATAATTATTATTTTTTGTCATCTCGAAATGAGCCGCAGCGATTGAGAAATCTCTTAACTATTAAAAAGATTTTTCGCCCTACGGGCTCAAAATGACAAAAGTGAGAAAGTCCTATCTAGTTTAAATTTTTTATTATAACTGTTTGCTCGACCTTTTATAAAATTAAAATGTAACTGGTCTTTAGTAAACCAGAGA
>JAGLIN010000077.1 GCA_023142975.1 Candidatus Parcubacteria bacterium | reverse complement strand
AAATATGGGAATAATCACAATCTTGAATTAGTTAATGTTGTAGATGAAAAAGATAAATACAACATGATTTATAGAAAACCAAAAAATCCGCAAAAGATAAAAGTATCTTTTAACAAAAGAAGCAAAACGATAGAAGAAAATTTATGCTAAAAATGATATTTTACAACTCACCAAGTATAAAAATATCTGATAATATTATACTTAGCAAGTTGAAAATTATCTGATTTCAAAAATAGTTTAACTTCTAAAATTACAACTATGAAGTTTTTTTCAGAAACAGTCAATACAAATCCTGAGGATTCCGATAGCGAAAAAATAAATGAATATGATCAGCCAGCTTCTCAAGAAGAAATATCCGGACTTAGAGAAGAAGTTGAAAAGAAAATTGAAAAAAAGGCGGAGGAAATTAGAGCTTCCGAAACAGAGGATATAGAAATTTACAAGGACAAGGTAATTGAGCTTGCAGGACTTGACATGGAAAGTCTTGATGTAAAAAGTTTAGAAAATTCAAGTCATATTGACCTTGAGCTTATTAGAGACAATATTAATGAAACAGTAAATAGATTTCAGATAGATAAAGATACAAAAGATTTAAAAGAAAAGAAACTATCAAAATTTGAAAAGTTTGTAGAATCTATACGCAAGCATAAAAAACCGCTTGCTCTTGGCGAGTTATCGCTTTATCTTTCTACTCTTGGCGCGCCAGCTTTGAATTTTTTGGTAGATGAGAATGTGAAAGTAAAAATTAGTGATAAAGAAGTTTCGTTAGAAGATCTGGTAGATAATCCAGAGTTGATAAAAATGATTGATAAATGTAATAGCACTAACACCCCACTTAGTATCGGAAAAGAATTTTTTTCTACTAAACCATTAGATTGCGAAAAAGTGAAAATTTCATTTAAAGAACCATTTGCACATAGCAACATTTTGTGTCTTGATATACGGGAAAATTCAGAAGCAAAGGATATAGAAACAAAAGAAGTAGAAGAAATATGTAATAAAATTAAGGAAGAATTAAGACATCTTAATAAAGATTCTAACCCAGAGGCAGAAGACATTTATATTGAAATGAAGAATATTGAAGAAAACAAAATAAAAGTAGCAGAAACAATATCTTCACATACTAGCGCTTCTAAAAATGAAGTTTTAGATTATATAAGTGATTCATTAGAATTAAATACATCAAAAATTTCAGTTGTAGAATTTGAAGATTTTGAAATTAATTCAAATTCAGATATTAGTTTAGCAAAAATAAAAGGAACAAATATAGAAAGTTTTAATGATCTTTTTGTGGAAAATAATACCATTGAAACAAAAATTATAGATCGAGAATTGTTCAATAATTTACTTGAACAAAAATTAAAAGAAGATGGCTACACTATTTCTAAATTAAAAAATATCGCAAACGATAATCCGAAAGAAGTAATTAAAATTCTTACGCAAACATTAGGAAAAAATATTGAGTATGATTATAAAAAATTAGAATTAATTCAATCCCAAAAAAAAGTAGAGACGATGGAAGAATTTGCTGATTTAGCAAAAGAAATAGGAAAACAAAATCCATACGAAACATTAAAAAATGAAAGAGGCATCTGTTTTGATTATGCTCAAACTGTTTCTATGGGAATAGACTTTTTAGATCACAAAGATGTATTAAATCAAAATGATTTTAAAGTTTTAACCACGACATCGCATTCTATGGATCATGGTTGGAATATTTTATTTTCAACCGATAAAGATGGCAATTTAGTTTTTACATTTATGGATTTAGATTGCGCTGATGATGATAAAGAAGAAAATATATCAAAAATTCCAGAAAATCTTAACGCTGTTGACGATAAACATTACTATTCAGGGATTATAAAAAAAGTTAACGAGACTCATCAAACAGCTTTAGAAAAAATAAAAGATTACAATATTCTTGCCTTTCAAGAAAACCTCAAAAAAATTCTAATGCAATATGATCCAAAACATAAACCAGAAATTGAAGTAAGTAAAAAAGCGTTTGAAGAAATAACAAAGAAAAAAACAAGATCGTCTCGTGAAGATAAAAAGGATGCTGTTAATTCGTTGCCATAAATTATGATTAAATCTAATAAAAAAGTAGTAGTAATATTAACAACAATCTTATTTTTACTAATTTTAAGCGGAGTTGTTTTCGCGTTTCAGAAAAATGATAATTTAGAATTTAATAATAAAGATCTACTAAAAGAATTTGGCAGTGATGGAATTAGAAGCGTGCAAGTTAATGGAAAGAATAACGACGACGAAATCCCCCCAGCCCCCTTTGTAAAAGGGGGAGACGACGATGACACTATTATAAATAATCAAAAACAAACCATCGCGCAAAAAATAGATTTCATTGCGAAAATTGGAAAAGGATTGTTCGGGATTGAGAAAAAGATTTTTTTTCGTCCGCTGAATAAATTGGTGGAGTTTAAAAATTATAAAGAACCTAAAACCATAAATGTTCCAGAAGATTATTCTGAGATACAAACAGCAATTGACAGCGCCAATTTTGGAGATACCATAAAAGTTGCCGGTGGGGAATATATGGAAAACATAATTATGAAAGAGGGAATTAATTTGATCGGGTCAAATGAGTTTGCGAAATCTGAAACTGAACCGAAGGCGACATTGGCCAATGTCGCCTTCGGTTCAGTTTCAGATTCAGAACAAACAATAATAGACGAAACAATAATAAACGGGGGAGGATTTGGAAATGTTGTTTCGTTTAAAAACGGCATTACAAACAAGACAAAACTGGCAGGATTTACAATTAAAAATTCGGGAGAAAATTTGAGCGGCATCTTAATTGAAAATTCATCTCCCTTGATCAATGACAATATTTTGAAAAATAATGAATATGGCGTATATATAAAAGAAAATTCTTCGCCAGTAATTCAGAGGAATACAATAAATTTTAACAATAAGGGAATTCAGGTTTATAGTTTTGCGGAAGATTATGAAGATTCCGAATCCTCGGAGGATTCGGAATCTGATTCTAATTTAGCCAAACCAATGATAATTGACAATTTAATAACTGACAATAAAATAGGAATTGATTTACATAATTCTTCAGCTATAATTAATCACAATACAATAAGTTATAATAATCATTACAAAACATACTTAGGTCCGACATTCGGAATTTATATAGCAAAATCATCGGCGGAAATTACAAATAACATAATTACGGATAACGGCATTTGCGATTTGTGCGCGGGAATAAATGCAGACGAAAAAAGCAAAAATGTTGTCATCAGCTATAATAATATTTGGGGGAATAAAAATAACTTTGTTTGTTTTGGAGAATGTGTTTTGGAAGACAATAATCTTTCCGCAGATCCAAAATTTGTAAATTGCGTTACAAGTAATTTTAAATTAAAAGAGGAATCGGGATTGATTGGAATGTGTGAAGATGGAAGTGATGTGGGTGTAAGATGGTAAGTTAGTATCATCTGTCATTGCGAGAAGCCTGAGTAAGCGTAGCGAACGAAATGGCGACGAAGCAATCCCGTAACTATGCATGAAGAATTTAATCACGGGATTGCTTCGTCGTTCAATTATCCTGCGGATAATTTCACTCCTCGCAATGACAGGAAATAACTATAAATTCAAATCTATGAGCTTAGAAGACCTAAACAATCAAATCCTAAAATGCGAAAGATGCGCGCTTTGTCAGACGCGGAAGAATGCCGTGCCTGGAGAAGGAAGTTCAAAAGCGGAAATTATGTTTATCGGAGAAGGGCCAGGCAAAAATGAAGATGAGCAAGGTCGTCCTTTTGTTGGCGCGGCTGGGAAATTGTTAGATAAGCTGATAGCATTAATCGGATTAACGAGAGAAGATATTTATATCGCCAATGTCGTCAAATGCCGTCCGCCTGGCAATCGCGATCCTCTGCCAGAAGAAGTTGATTCTTGCAGAAAATGGCTTGATAAACAAGTTGAAATTATTAATCCTAAAATAATTGTTTTGTTAGGCCGACATTCTATGGATAGATTTCTGCCAAATCAAAAAATATCCCTTGACCACGGCAAACCGAAAAGATTAAAAGGACAAGTTTATTTTCCGATTTATCATCCCGCCGCCGCTTTGTATAGAAATGGCTTATTAGAAGATTTAGAGAAAGATTTTAAGAAGATACCACGAATTCTGAAAATGATAGAAGAAAGTAAAATTAAGACAGAGAAAAAAGTTAAGCAGGTTAAATTAGAAATATAAAAATGAATAATGAATTATGAATCAAGAATTATGGACGCTGCGTAAAAATAGAAAGTTTATAGAGACTTAAATATTTTACTTTCCAACTTTTTACTTTTTAAAACAGGCGCCCATGATTCATAATTCTTGATTCATAATTCATTTCTGTTTGACCCTCAATAAATTTTGTGCTAATTTAAATATGCTTTAGGCAAATTATGCCTATTTATATGGAACAAGGCCTGGTGACCGAGTGGTTAGGTAGCGGTCTGCAAAACCGCGTACATCGGTTCAAATCCGATCCAGGCCTCATGATCATATTAACATTTTAACATACAAACATTTAAACATGTTGCGATTTTGGGATTTTGTTAAAATGTTAGGATGTTAAAATGTTAATATGAACTTGCCCGGGTGGCGGAATTGGTATACGCGACAGACTTAAAATCTGTTTCTCGCAAGGGATTGTGGGTTCGAGTCCCACTCCGGGCACATTTTATTTATTTTTATTTATCAAAATTGTAATAAATAAAGAAATAATATGAGAATAGGATTTTGTCAGTTTAATGTGGCACATTCAAACATAGAAGCAAACCTAAAAAAAATAACTGCTTTACTAAAAAATATCGAAGCAGATTTAATAGTACTGCCTGAACTGTGTTTTAGCGGGTACTCCTTTCCGTCAAAAGAAGCTGTTTTTCCATTTGCAGATAATTCTGCTCAAAAGGAGATACTTAATAAATTGGGCATTATATCAAAAACGAAAGGAATATATCTAATTGCGGGCATAGCTGAGAAAGAAGAAAATAGATTGTATAATTCGGCGATTGTAATTGGACCCGAAGGTTGTATTGGAAAACATCGAAAAATAAATCTTCCAAAAGGCGAAAAGATATTTGATCGCGGAAAATCTTTGGAAATATTCAAAATTGGTAATGTAAAAATAGGAATAGCAATCTGTTTTGAAAGTTGGTTTCCGGAGTCCATGAGAATATTAATGCTCCGAGGAGCGCAAATAATATGTTGCCCAATGAATTTTGGAGGACCATGGACACCTAATGTAATGAAAGCGAGATCATTAGAAAATAAAGTGTTTACTATTATGGCAAACAGAATTGGGAAAGAATGGATTGGTTCGGAAGAAGCAGAATTTCGCGGAGAAAGTCAGATTATAGATCACGGAGGAAATGTGTTGGTAAAAGCAGCGAAAGAAGAATGTGTTAAGATAATAGATATAAATCCAGAAGAAGCAAAGAAAAAAGATAATATCGTATGTGAAGATATGAAATATGAAATGGGTTTGTATAAAGAATATGTTAAATACACTTTATGAAAAGAGTATTTTTTTTAGTATCTCTAATCTTAGGACTGCTCTTGTTTTTATTCACCGTACAACAAGCAGGCATTGACGATGTTTTGAAAACAGTTTCCACCTTTACACTCCAAATAATCATCGCTGTGTTTTTAATAAATTTTATTGCCGTGGCCATTATCGGCTCGCTTCGATGGAAATTAATACTTGAATCGCAAAATGTTTGCGATGTGGGTTTTTTCAAAATCTTAAGAGCAAAACTCGCGGGATTTTTGGTTAGCTATATTACTCCCTCCGTACTTGTTGGCGGAGAACCAGTTAGAGCGTATATGATAAAAGAGAGATCGAATTGTAGCTGGGAAAAATCATTTGCTTCGGTAGTTATTGACCAAACAATTTATTTCTTCACTATTTTCCTATTTATGATAATAGGATTTTTATTTTTAGTTAAACATTCTTCTTTGCCAGCGGAAATTTTTTACAGCTTTGGGATTATAGTCATTTTTGTAATTTTTACTTTCTGTATTTTTTATTCAAAAACACTAAACGGAAATTCTAACAAAGACGGCTTTTTTATGTTTTTTATAAAAGCCATAAAATTAGATAAAATAAAGTTTATAAAAGCCAGAGAAAAAAACATAGACGCGACAGAAAAAATAGTCTCGCACTTTTTTAAAAATAAAAGAAAAGTATTTATAGAAGCGCTTGTTCTGTCTATTTTAGAAATTCTATTTTACTTAGCAGTTATCTGGATTATCATTTTTTATTTAAACCCAATAATTGAAATCACTCAAACTGCGTCTATCTTCTTTTTATTGACCTTAGCTAATTTTATCCCAATTCCTGGATCTCTCGGAAGTTTTGAAATGGCTCTTACCTTTGTTTTTGATTTTTTTGGATTTGGCAAAAGCAATGGATTTACTTTTAGTTTAATTTATAGAATTATCAACATTGCAATTGTCTTTATCGGATTTTTTACTTTAATTTATTTTGAACTAAAAACAATTTCCCATCATTTTAGTCTGGAAGCGCCGAAACCGCTTTTAAAAATACATCGGTTTTTGGTAAGAATTATTAGAAAATAAATCCGTTGCTATTGTCATCCCAGAATTTTTTCTGAAACGATAGTGTAAGAAAAAATGTCTGGGAT
>JAGLIN010000076.1 GCA_023142975.1 Candidatus Parcubacteria bacterium | reverse complement strand
TATTTAAAGAATGATCGTGTTTGTGCTGTGGATGAGGGATAATTTTAAATAGTATAAATTAAACCTAGAATACGGTAGATTCTGAAACAAGTTCAGAATGACAGATAATTTATAAATTTATGCCAGACAAAAATTATATTTACGCGGTTTCAACTTTTGTTGGCACCGCGATTGGCGTTGGAATTTTCAGCTTGCCCTTTGTAGCTTCTAAATCAGGCTTTTCTTATTTTGCCGTTCTTCTTGTTTTGTTAGGATTTATTATGATTGTTTTAAATTTGATGTATGGAGAAATTACCCTGAGAACTAAAAACAAAAGCAGATTAGTTGGTTATTGCGGTAAATATTTAGGAAAGAACGGAAAAAGATTTGCTATGTTGATAGCTCTTTTTGCTTTGTATTCAAATATTTTAGCGTATATGATAATTGGCGGTGTCTTTTTGAACGCTTTATTTGCCGGTTATTTTGGCGGTAGTGAATTTGTTTATAGTGTTATAATATTTTCC
Organism: Candidatus Parcubacteria bacterium; assembly: GCA_023142975.1. Lineage (GTDB taxonomy): Bacteria > Patescibacteriota > Minisyncoccia > JAHIHE01 > JAGLIN01 > JAGLIN01. The sequence goes on along the minus strand of JAGLIN010000076.1, from coordinate 1,214 downwards.
GTTGTTTCAATGGGAATATATGTTAGTTTGAAAATGGTCAGTATTATAGAACTATTGATGGTCGTTTTTCTTTTTGTCGCTATGTTTGGAATTATCATAAAGGGCAGCGTTCTTGTTGATTCTAACAACTTATTAACTTCTAATTTTTCGCAAGTTTTTTTTCCTTTTGGCGCTATTCTTTTTTCCTTAAGCGCTCTGTCGGCTATCCCGGAACTGGAACATATTATTAAAAGAAAGAAAGAAAGAATTAAGGGTGTTATAATTTGGGGAGGCATAACTACAATAATTGTCTTTTTATTATTTGTTGCGGTAGTGCTTGGTGTTACCGGAGTTAATACTTCGGAAGACGCTTTGTCGGGAATGAACGCGGTTATGGGAAACGGCATTGTTACTATTGGTTTAATCTTCGGAGTTTTTGCCATCGCCACTTCGTTTTTAATGATTGGAATCAATTTGAAAGAAATATTTTGGTATGATTATCATCTAAGCGAAAAGAAAGCTTGGTTGCTGACCTGTTTCGTGCCGTTTATTATTTTTCTTTTAGGTCTGCGTGATTTTATAACTGTGGTAAGTATCGCGGGCGGTATCGCGGGCGGTTTTGTTGGTATTCTTATCATAGCTTCATTTTATCGGGCTAAAAAAATGGGGGATATGCGGCCTGCTTACGAAATAAAAGTTCCCAAAATATTTTCCGCTTTAATGATTTTTATTTTCCTTTTAGGAATTTTATATCAGTTTATTTATGGATTTTAATATTTTAAAAATGCAGAAAAAAGCAAAAATGATAATTAAATTTTGGCTTCCAGTTTTTGTCTGGTGCGTCGTTATTTATTACCTTTCTTCAATCCCGAGCTTAAAATCTGACCTGCCTAATCAATGGGATTTTGTTTTGAGAAAAATCGCGCATATGGCGGAATATGGAATTTTGACTGTTTTTCTTTTTAGGGCGTATTTTAAAAGCAATGGACTTACAATAAAAAAATCCATTTCTTTCGCAATAGTATTTGCCTTGACTTTCGCTTTCACTGATGAATATCATCAGCTTTTTGTTTTCGGAAGAGAGGGAAGATTAGCTGATGTATTTATTGACAGTTTAGGCGTGTTTTTTGCGGCGTTTTTAATTTACAGAAAAATGCTAAAGTGTTAAAATGTTAATATTAAGACTTCCTCACTTTCTGTCACCCTGAGCTTGTCGAAGGGCGGGAAGCACGCTA
>JAGLIN010000075.1 GCA_023142975.1 Candidatus Parcubacteria bacterium | reverse complement strand
AGTGATAAAAGTGAGGAAGTCCTAAATATGTTTAAATGTTAAAATGAGGTTATGTTTTCTTTTGAAAATCCTTTATTAGTAATTGAAGTAAGCAGAGTGTTTGCAATTTTGGCGATATCATTTATTGCCGCGATGTTGGCAACGCCGTTGCTTACTCATTTTTTGTATAAATATAAAATCGGCAAGCAGATTAGAGCGGAAGGGGACACTCCTGTTTTTACGGCGCTTCATAAAAAGAAAGCTGGCACGCCGACAATGGGAGGGCTTTTAATTTGGATCATTGTTCCAATTTTAGCGATTATATTTTGGTTTCTTTCTTCTGTAAGTGGAAATTCTATCATAAACAGTATGAATTTTCTTGATCGCGCTCATACTTACCTGCCTTTGGGAATTTTAGTTTTAGCCGGGTTAGTTGGGGCGGTTGATGATCTTATGGGCGTGTTTAAAATCGGTCCAAAAGGAGGAGGTCTTGGAATTAAAGAAAGAATATTACTTTATACTTTTGTGGCGATAATAGGAGCCTATTGGTTTTATTTTAAACTCGGTTGGGACATGATTCATATTCCAGCAATTGGAGATTTTGCGATAGGTTTCTGGTATATTCCGCTTTTTATTTTTGTAATTGTCGCCACTTCATTCTCTCTCAATGAAACGGATGGATTGGATGGTTTAGCGGGCGGAGTTACTTTGCCAGCCTTCGGCGTTTTTGGCGCGATCGCTTTTGCGCAAGGAAATGTTGAACTTGCGATGTTCTGCGCCGCGATAATCGGAACTCTCCTTGCCTTTTTATGGTTTAATGTTCATCCCGCGAGGTTTTATATGGGTGATACCGGTTCAATGGCGCTGGGCGTGACTTTGGGCGTGGTTGCGATGCTGACGAACTCGTTTTTAATCTTGCCTTTTGTCTGTTTTATTTTAGTTGTTGAATCGTTATCAGTAATTATTCAACTAACCTCAAAAAAATTCCGACATAAAAAGGTTTTCCGAAGCGCGCCAATTCATCATCACTTCGAAGCTCTTGGCTGGCCGGAGTGTAAAGTAACAATGAGGTTTTGGATCATCGCCTGGGTAATGGCGGCGATTGGGCTGGTAATTGGGTTGATGGGGATGGGATAGTAAAAATTTTGAATTTTGAATCAATTTTTAATAATCAATTTTTTAAAAACAAAAACATGAAGAAAGAATCTTTGTCAATTATGACAGTAAAAACGCTTTTGGCTGTGATTATTTTCGCGGGGATGGGAACGATTATTATCGGCGGGGGATATATTATTTGGGAGTATGGTAAAAATGGAACTGCTAATCAAATAACAAAACCAGCTGATCAGGAAACTGAAAATTATTATGATGCTTTGGAAAAGAAATGTGATGATGGAAAATGTTGCTTGCGTTCTTTGAAAATAATGAAAGAAAATAATTATAAAGAAATTGATCAAAATGGGAAATGCCCAGAAGGCTTTGAAGAAAGTTTTTTACCGCTTAAAGGAATTGCTGGATTTTGTGAAAATTCTCTAAAATGGTGCCAGCCAATTCAAACTAAAATTATTTCAATTAAAACTGATAAAATAGAGTATTTCACAGGAGAACAAGTTAAAATAGCAATTAAAAACGAAACAGACGGAATAATGTATATTCCTGAATATATTACAATTGAAAGATTTTACGACAATAAATGGGAGGGTATTGTAAGGCGCACTTGTCCGTGGGACAGGCTTTCATATAATGACGGTTATTATTTTGAGGCGCACAGCAATAATATTTATGATTGGAATCAAGAAGAAAGAGGATGTGATATGTCCAAATTTATGACTTATCATAAACAAGTTATAGCAGGAAAATATAGAGTTAAAATTCCGCGTAGTATTAGAGAAGAAGAGAGAAATAAAGAAGAAATTATTTATTCTAATGAGTTTACGATTAGAGAAAAGGAAAACTATTGCGTTGATGAAGAAAATAATCGCAGAGAGATCGGGGAAATTTGGTCAGAAAGTCCAACTATGTTTATGGAATGCAATGAGTTTGGGAGCGTTTTAAGCAACTATGTATTATCTTGCGGTGATGAAAAATTAATTATTTCAAATCATGGTAGTTTTGATGAAAATGATATATACAGAACCACGCCATTGTTACCATTTTTTATTGCAACCGATTATTTATTAAAGTATACATGGATTATAGATGATAATAAATATCCAGTCTCTTCCGGCGGACCAGTTGGGGTTTTTACTTCATGTGAGAACAAAAAAGCAGAAATTTTTTATTTTACTGGTTTGGGTGGGGCAGGTCATACAAAAATATTTTTTGACAGTAATGATAATTCTATAACAGAAATATATTGTGTTGATTCAAGTGATGAATTTTATCGCGAAAATAATCCAGAAAATTTTATAGTTAGGAAACTTGAAGATGGTAAAAGATTAAATAATTTTAAGCCGCTTGAAAATGGAAAAGAAATATGTCAGGAAATTAAAGAAAGATATCAAGAATTAAAAGAAACGGTCATAGACACTTCTGACTGGCAGACTTATCGGAATGAGGAGTTTGGGTTTGAGGTGAAATATCCGGAAGAATTTTTAACAAAAATAGAGAAGGTACCTGTATTACAAATTTTTAAAAATGGAAAAATAGAAATTTTGCATAAAATTGAATTTATTGATCCCCAAGAATCTAATAGTGTAAGTATTACGGTACATAATAATGGAAACAATTATTTATTAGATCAATGGTTAAAAAAGTACAAGGAAACAAATCCTGTTGGAGCAGGGTTGAGCAAAGAAAAGAAGATTGTAGTTAATGGAGCAGAAGGATTAAAAGGAGAGTTTGGTTGTTGCTCGACTTATCAGAATTCGGTTTTTTTAAAAAATAGAGAAAAAATTTATCAAATTGCTGGAGATTATTTTGATATCATTGAAACTCGTCTTCATCCTAACGAAGATATTTTTAATCAAATCCTTTCCACTTTCAAATTCATAGAAAATTAAAAAAAGCGCAAAAATAAAAATTAATAATCCAAATCTTATGTTCGTTGGCTTCATAGTCCACGTAGGGCTGTGGAGCTCAAGTGCAAACGGTTTGCATTTAAGCTATTTCAAAAAACTAAAAACAAAAAAATGAAAAAGGAACCTTTATCAATTATGACCGTTAAAACGCTTTTGGCTGTGGTTATTTTTGCGGGAGTGGGGACGATTATTATCGGCGGGGGATATATTATTGGGGAGTATAGTAAAATTTGTGATAATCATCCGTTTTCTTCTGAGGAGTCCTTTTTATCTAAAAAAGTTATTTTAAAAACCGATAAAGTAGAATATTCAACAGGCGAAAGCATAGAATTGACGGTTGAAAATAATTCAGAAGAAACGGTGTTTTTAGCAGAAAAGCCTTCTGGTTTTTCGTATCCAGAACCTATATTAGAAAAATACGAGGATGGTGTTTGGGCAGGTTATGAATGGCATTCATATTATTTATTTTCTGAATATCATATCCTAAGATTTATTTGCCATAAAATTCAAGATGAAACGAAAATAGGATTATTAATTCAAAACAAATATACGGAGATGTTATTGCCAGAAGGAAAATACAGAGTTGCTTTAATATTTGGCAAATCGTGCAATGGTCAAAATAGCGCAGCTGACACTAACAATGGCTTAATAGATAGTTTTGTTGTCTATTCTAATGAATTTGAGATTAGGAAATCCCAAAGAGATAATAACTTAACTATGAGTATAATCACGAACAAAAAAGAATACCAAAAAGACGAAGAAGTAAAATTGACAATTAGTAATTTAAATAGGCTTTGTTGCACGAACATTCTTA
>JAGLIN010000074.1 GCA_023142975.1 Candidatus Parcubacteria bacterium | reverse complement strand
TAAGCGAAACATCAAGAGTCATTCCAATCGTCGGCGGATCTGTTCCGGTTTTTACTTTTTGTTTGTCCTATATCTTTTTAAGTGAACGGTTAAGCCTTGCTCAAATTGCCGCTTTTTCTCTTTTTGTTTTTGGCGGAATTTTGATGTCCACAAAATTTGATAACGGAAAGCTTATTATTATTAAAGGATTTTATTTCGCGATTTTAGCAGGATTTCTTTTTGCGGTTTATTATACTTTAACAAAATTCTTATTTTTAAACACGGCGTTTTTTGACGGATTTCTTCTCCTGCAATTCGGCGGATTTTTAGGATCGTTATTTTTATTAATTTCTTCAAAAAACAGAAAGATAATATTTTCCACTCCGCAGACAATCAAAAAAAGAACAGCGTTTTTATTCATCCCAAATAAAATTCTCGCCGCTCTCGCCGCAGTAATGATTTTCTACGCGATTTCCATAGAAGAAAGCAGTGTCGCGATTATTAATTCCCTGCAAGCGTCGCAATATGTCTTTCTTCTAATCTTCGCTTTTATTCTTTCTAAAAAAATGCCTGATTTATATAACGAGCAAGTTGGAAAAAAAGTGATTATGAAAAAATTATTAGCGATTGGGTTGATTGGGGTGGGGCTGGTTTTATTGGTGGGGTAAAAAAATAACAGTAGGAATGTTAGATCCTACTGTGACGAGTCTAATTTCTTTTTGTTGAGATATTCTTCTCCTAGTTCTAGTGCTATCTTTATTTTTTTTAGAGAAGGCTTGTGTAAAAATATATTATGAGCTCCACATCGCTTATGTTTCATCGGAGCTCTTTCTAAATTATCTATTGTTAGCAAACAATTATTTTCTAATAAATATATAAGCTTGTATTCTATGGCGTGCCATTCTGAAGTTTCATAATAGCAAATTTTGACGAGACAAACAAATATTAATATAAACAACAATATTTGCGATATAACTATTTGAATTACTGAAAATAAAATAGTCATACCAATAATCATTGTAGTAGATTTTGCTAAAAAAGATAAGTCTTCAATTTCTATGATAACATCCTCTTGTTCGTAAAGTACAAACCCAGATGGGAAACTGCGACCTCTCATATTTTTTACCTCTTTTTTTATTTTGTATAATTTATACCTACAAAAAACATAACTCAAATCCAAGTTTATGTCAATAATAAAAAATCACAAAACTTCAAAAAAGAAAATTTTGATAGTTGTAATTCTTCTTGCTATGATTGCTTCAACAATATATTTTATCTACACTCCAAAAAGAGAAGATGTGAAATATGGCGTGACATTCAGCAAACCATTTGCCGAACATTTAGGATTAGATTGGCAGGAAACATATTTAGCCTTATTAGACGACGCTGGCGTGAAAAAAGTGCGCTTGCCATCATATTGGACGGAAATAGAAGCAGAGAGAGATAATTATTCATTTGAAGATTTAGATTGGCAAATTGAAGAAGCGGAAAAACGCGGAGTGAAAATAATTCTTTCCTTGGGACAAAAACAACCGCGCTGGCCGGAATGCCATATTCCAAATTGGGCAAAAGAACTCAATGAATATGAACGGCAAGATGAGCTTACTAAAATAATTACAAAAGTTATAGAACGATATAAATACAAAGAAGGCATTATTGCCTGGCAGGTGGAAAACGAACCCTTTTTGGCCTTCGGAGAATGTCCGGAATTTGACAAAAACTTCCTTGATAGAGAAATTGCCTTGGTCCGTTCTCTTGATAGCCGTCCTGTTATAATTTCTGACAGCGGCGAGCTTGGCACCTGGTATAGCGCCGCAAAACGAGCGGATATTTTAGGAACCACCTTATATAGAATTGTCTGGAACGATCACATTGGCTATGTTCATTATCCGATTGCTTCTGTTGTTTACAGAATAAAAGCGGCAATCATTATGTATATTACCGGCGTGGAAAAAATAATCATCGTAGAATTGCAAGCCGAACCTTGGGGACCAGAAATGATAATTAATACACCGATAGAAGAGCAATACAAATCAATGAGCCCGGAGCAGTTTCGCGAGAACATAGAATATGTCAAAAAAATAGAATTTTCAGAAGCTTATTTGTGGGGAGGAGAATGGTGGTATTGGTTAAAAACAGTTAAGGGCGATGACCGGATTTGGGAGGAGGCGAAACGAGTATTTGAGAATTAGAATAACAGCACTATTTTAAATTCATTATTTTTGTCATCTCGAAGGAGTCGCAACGACTGAAAGATCTCTTAACTAAAGAAAGGCGACTGTTCTGTCTTTCTAATAATATTTATAGATTTCTCACTCCACTGCGGTTCCGTTTCGAAATGACAAATTAATATTGTTATATTTTCTAAAACAGTTATACTTATAATAATAAAAAGTCTACAATTACTAAAACTATGATCAAAATATACAGAAAAAAATTAAACGATTTACGGTTGAAGAAAGTAAGTAAAATAGAGAATGGCAGTTGGATTTTAGCCACAAATCCAAACAGAGAAGAAATAAAATCGCTCGCAAAATCTCTTAATCTTGATCTTACAATTCTTGAAGATGGACTTGATGAAAATGAAATTTCGCGGATAGAAAAAGACAAGGCTGGTAATTTCTATATGATCATGCGATTTCCGATTGAAGATGATAATAATGATATTATAACTATGCCAATTTTAGTTGTGATAACGCAGGATAATATAATAACTTTATGCAAAACAAAAAATAAGATCACGGATAATTTTCTAACGCGCAACAGTGATTTTTGCACAACGCACAAAACAAATTTTCTTTTGAAAATCATCCTGGAGATTTTTGGCAGTTATGATCTATATTTAAACAGGATTTTAAAAGATATAAAATCAAAGAAAATAAAAATTGACAATCTGGAAAATAAAGATATTTTATTTTTAGTTCAGGAAGAAGAAACTTTAAACAATTTTGTTTCTTCATTATTTCCAGCAATAAATATTTTAGAGAAAATTCTCAGTGGCCGCTATATTACAATTTACGAAAAAGACAAAGATATTATGGAAGATCTCGTCATGGACAGCAATCAAACGATGGAACTTTCCAGAGCTGGCTCAAGATCAATTAAAAATATCCGCGAAGCGTATTCGGCAATTCTGACAAATGAGCTTAACAAAATTATGAAAATCCTGACTTTCGTTACTATTTTTCTGACTATCCCAACAATTGTTTCCAGCATTTTCGGAATGAATGTCGCTTTGCCTTTAGAAAATAATCCCTTCTCGTTTTTATTTGTGATTATAATTATAATTTTATTATCAACTTTATTTTTCGCGGTGATAAAGGGGAAGAGGTGGATTTAAATTTTGTCATTCCGAGCCCGCAGGAGAGGAATCTCTTAAGCGTAATAAATAGTTTAGTTTATCCCATTTCCAACACTTAAGAAATTTCTCGTCTTAAAGAGCTCAAAATAACAGAAAGTAAAAAGTTCTAAAATAAAAAAATATGCCTATATCAAAAGAAAGATTTAAAATAATCCCAGCTGTTTATTTGGTTTTAAAGAAAGACGGGAAAATATTATTATCGCGACGATATAATACGGAACACGAAGATGGCAATTATAGTCTGGTTGCCGGGCATCTTGAAGGAAACGAGTCATTTCGTCAAGCAATGGTTAGAGAAGCTAAAGAAGAAGCTGATATTATTTTAAATTCTGATGATTTAAAAATTGCGCATATTACACATAAAGAAAAAACGATTAATGATGATGGCGAAAGGGTAGATATTTTTTTAACTGCAAATAAATGGAAAGGTAAAATAAAAAACATGGAACCGGATAAATGTGATGATTTGAAATGGTTTTCAGTAAATAATTTGCCGGAAAATATGGTTTTTTATGTTGAGCATGCTTTAAAGCAAATTGGAAAAAATAAATTTTATAGCGAATTGGGTTTTTAGATATTTTGATATTAAAAAATGATTATGATAAAAAATATTATTTTTGATTGGTCGGGAACTTTGAGTGATGATTTGGTTTCTGTTTATACCGCAGTGATGGAAATTTTTAAAAAATTGGGATTAGAAGTTTTAACATTGGAAGAATTTAAAAAAGAATTTACTCTTCCCTATATGAAATTTTATAGAAAGTTTGAAAAAAATGTTAGCAAAGAAGAACTTCAAGAATTATATAGCAGAGAGATAGAATTAGTTGATAAACCAAAACCGTTTCCAGAAGCAAGAGAGGTTTTGGAGTTTTTAAAACAAAGAGAAATCAAAATGGTTTTGTTAAGTGTCTATTTACGAAAACAGTTAGATGAAGAGATAGAACATTATAAATTTCAAAACTTTTTTGCTGATGTGAATGGAAGCATATATGATAAAACCGAAGTTGTTATAAAAATAATGCAGAAAAATAATTTTAAGTGTGAAGAGACTATTTTTGTTGGTGATATGACGCATGATGTAGATGCTGGAAAAAAGGCGGGAGTAAAAACAGTTGCAATCTCTCAAGGATATCAATCAAAAGAAAAATTGCTCGAGAAAAATCCAGATTTTCTGATTGAAAATTTGGGAGAGTTAAAGAAGATTATACTGGCATTATAAGGTTTTGCATTCTGGGTGCCACAGCTCTGCGGAGACTATGGCACCCTCAATAAAAGTCCAATAGATATTAAAAAATCTAACAATTTAATTTATGAAATTAGTTTTTGATATTGAAACAATCGGGGAGGATTTTGATACTCTTGATGGGACAACTCAAGAGGTTTTAACACATTGGATTAAGAAAGATTCTTCAAATGAAAAAGAATATCAAATAGCGCTGGAAGATTTGAAAGACGGTCTGGGATTTTCTCCGTTGACCGGCGAGATAGTCGCGATTGGAATTTTGGATGTTGAAAAAAATAAAGGAGCCGTTTATTATCAGTCGCCAGATAAAGAAGAGAAAGAATTTGAAGAAGAGGGAATTAAATTTAAAGCGATGCCAGAAAAAGAAATGTTGGAAAGTTTTTGGAAAGTCGCGGAAAAATATCAGGATTTTATTGGTTTTAACAGCCGCGCTTTTGATGTTCCTTTTATGGTAGTTAGATCCGCAATTCATAAAATTAAACCAAGTAAAAACTTGCTGTCCAATAGATATTTAAACAGCCAGATTTATAACGCCAAACATATTGACCTGCTTGATCAATTGACTTTTTACGGCGCGGTCTATCGAAGAAAAGGTGGACTGCATTTGTGGTCTCGCGCATTTGGAATAAAAAGTCCCAAAGCGAATGGAGTGACTGGCGATGATGTTGGAAAGTTATTTAAAGAAAAGAAGTTTCTTGATATCGCGAAATATAATGTTGGAGATTTAAGAGCGACAAAAGAATTATATGAATATTGGGAAAAGTATGTGAAATAAAATTGTCATCCTGAGCTTGTCGAAGGGTGGCAAGCACGCTAAATTTATCTATAGACCTCACACCATCAAA
>JAGLIN010000073.1 GCA_023142975.1 Candidatus Parcubacteria bacterium | reverse complement strand
ATATAACTGCGCTTTTCTTCTTTAAATCAACTTTGATATCGCCACTTTGTTTATGATCTTTTCTTTTAAAATCAACTATTTCCAAAGACAATTTCCAGTCATTCAAAAAAAGATTCTTTTGCCATTTTTTTAACAGGCTATTTAGTTCTCTCAGGCTTAAGCCTTTCTTTTTAGTGTTTTGCATATTTTTAAATTTCTTTAACAAATTTTTTTATATCTTTCTTTTTTATAATAATAGCATAGAAAATATGTTTCGCAAATTTCCTATCCACTTTTCAAAAAAGTTCAAAGATGCATCTTCTATACTAAAATAACCCTTTAAATAAAGGATTATTTCACTTTGTGGGCGCTGAGGGATTCGAACCCCCGACCCTCTCGGTGTAAACGAGATGCTCTAGCCAACTGAGCTAAGCGCCCGGATTCATGCTAACATTCTAACATATAAACATTTTAACATTTTTTAAATTATGATTTATTAGAATTATCAATCTTAATTTAAAAAAAACCAAACTAAAAAACTTGTTAAAATGTTAGTATGTTAAAATGTTTAAATGAACTTGTGGGGCGTACAGGATTCGAACCTGTGACCATCAGCTTAAAAGGCTGTTGCTCTACCAACTGAGCTAACGCCCCAGACTAAATTTTCAATTTCTAATTTTCAATTTTCAATCAATTTTCAATGATATAATTTTTAAATATTAATTTTATCACATTAAATACCGTATATTTTAATAACATCCTACATACCCATACTTTATATCACACTTTTAAAAACAAAGCAAGACTAGATTATATAAAACCAGCCTTGCTCTAAAATTTCTATTATTTATTGTTATTATTTTTTAATCCTTCAAAGGCTCTTAGAATTTCAAGCGGCATAGCAAAAATTACCGTATTTGACTGATCAGAACTTAAGTCATTTATAGATTGCAATGTCCTTAAATGTAGCGCTCCATTTGCGCTACCAAGAATGCTCGCGGCTTTCGCCATATTGTCGGCAGCAATAACTTCCCCTTCGGCCTTAATAATAACTGCGCGCTTTTCTCTTTCTGCTTCAGCCTGTTTAGCAATAGTTCTCTTCATATTTTCAGGAAGTTCAATATGTTTTAGGTCAACAGAAGCTATTTTTATCCCCCATGGATCGCTTGCTTTATCTACAATTGCTTGTATTCTTTGGGAAATTTCATCTCTGTTCGTTAACAATTCATCAAGAGTTACTTCTCCAACAACATCTCTCATTGTAGTCTGCGCTAACTGAGAAACGGCGTAATCAAAATATTCCACTTTAATAATAGCGGATTCCGCGTTATCTACTTTGTAATACAGCACGGCGTTGACATTTACGGAAACATTGTCTTTTGTAATCGCGTCCTGATCAGGAACATCAACCGCCTTTACTCTGATATCAACTTTTTGGTAAGTTTGGAAAACTGGAACAACAATTCTCCAGCCTGGATTCATGATGCCAATATACTTTCCCAGTTGAAATTTAACTCCTCTTTCATATTCGTTAATTTGTTTGATGCTGGCCAATAAAACAAATAATACGGTTATTATTAGCCAAAAAAATAAAATATCAAGCATAATTTTAAATTAATATATTAGAATTTTAGGACTCCCCCACTTTTGTCATCTCGAAATGAGCACTGAAATGAATTCAGCATAAACTCCGCGATTGAGAGATCTAAAAGCTATCTTAATATCTACATTATCTCTGCATAGTATAATTCTTAGATTTCTCACCCTAACGGGTTCGAAATGACAGGTTGTTCGACCTTTGTTTATTGCGTCTTAAATAATTTGTCATAATCTAATCTGGCGTCTCCTGAAATTAATGGGTCATAGCCACTCGCTATTTCTTCGCCATCAGTATATCCATCGCCATCAGTGTCGGGATTATTCGGATCACTACCATAAATAGTTTCTATTTCGTCAGGTAAGCCATCATTATCAAAGTCTTCACCTTTTTCTCTCCACTTATCAAGATCAACTGGCTCTATATTCCCGTAGGAATTAGAAAATACTATTTTCAAAACTTCCATAAAATTTTCCGCTTCTTCTGGCTCATTAATTTCAACCGGTTGATTGAAATTCTTCATATTAACATCAATATTAAACGCAATCTCAAAACTATCCATATTTTCTATATCCTTGCTAACTTTTTCTTCGGTATCGTCTCCTTTTTCAACTATTTTATTGCCAAGTGTCTTCGCAAATTCTTCATCAAACAACCCGTTTATTTTTGTTCTATAAATAAGCCTGTCTTCTTTTCCTATCCAGATTTCCATATTAACACTATTGGCAATTTCATTTATTACATAATCATATTTTTTAATACCCTCCTCAATTTCCCCGAACATCATATCATATGTTTCAATAGATGTTTCATCAAAATCTTGCTCATCCGTCATTTCTTTCAAAACATCAATATAAAAATCAGCTAAAGCAACTCCGTCTAATTTAACGTTATAATGATAAGCGTCAACATTGCCTAATTTTACATCACCCAAATCTTCCTGAAATTTCAACAATTCATATTTATTATAAAGCTCCATAATTTTATTTATATCATAAGTCGGCATATCCACATCAATAATGTCGCCAGAAGGGGTGTATGGCTGATATAAATATTCTTCTAAATCTAATTGATACCATTTTTCTTTAAAAGAATCAATGAAAGAATTAAATTGCGGTCCTATTTTTATCCCGATTATCCCAAGATCAAAATCATTTAATTTAAGATATGTCTTTTTTTGTCCAAATTGCATAGTATCTAAATCAAAAGAAAGTTCATCAAAAGAAAGCTCATGACCATCGCCCCCGTCCATATCAACATTGGCGATAATTTTTATATTATTAAAAGATTTAATGTTATTTATATCTGCCTGATCTGCTTTTCCTAACAATTCTATATCGAAATTAAAACCCTCGGAATTTTCTTTATTTTCAACCTCAAATTCTATAATTCCTTCATAACTATAAGTTTTCACTTTCTGCATTTCTTGCATTGACGATTTTATAATTTGCTGAGGATCTTCTTTTTTCTGGATGTTTATTAAAGGCATTAGAAAAACAACAGCGATTACTCCAATTATTATTAGCGCTATAATCCCTAAAGCTAAAGGCTTTGTGAAGTCCTTATTCTTTTTTCTAACAATTTCCGGATGCATTTCCTTCTGGGTATCTTCTAATTTGCCATCATCAATATTTTTTATTGGTTTTATTTCATCGCCTTTTTCAGAAGAATTGGTAGATTTTTCTTCTGTTTTATTCCCAATCTCATCTAATACGCCAATATTTTGAAGATCGTCAGGCTTTACTCTTTTGTCTAAATAACTTTCATTGTCATAGCTATCATCGTTTTTTTTATTTTCCATATTTTTACTTTAATGATTAATTAATATATTCTTTTTTTTCCTCTAAATAATAACATAACTATTAATGGCGCTAACAACCAAAAGGATTGTGCTTGATTTTCAGCAAAAACCGCTTTTGTAAATAATGGAAGCGCGCTTATTTCTTCAGGAGATAAAAAGGAAACAATTACGCTAACAATGAAACCAACCTGTAAAAAGCTTATAGTTATTGTTTGTAATACCGCTCCATTTGGGCTTCTGTCAAAAACTGAAGTGAAAGCGGAATATGAAAGTATAAAAAATAATATAACAATGCATCCTAGAAAAACCGCGGTTGTGTTGGCAAAAGAATTATTTATCTGAATTTGAACGCCGATCGTTTCAAAAATTATTGGCGCTTTGTTTAATAATGCCAGAGAAATATAACTGCTGATTAAAGTCACAAAAACTCTATCTCTTTCCAAAAAGTAACCAAAAATAAGAATGCCGACAGCAAAAACAATGATTACAAACAAATCCCAATTAAGAGTGTTCCAACTGATACTGTTTATTATTGCTACAATATCCATATTTATATTGTATCACAATTAATATTAAATACAAATTTTATTCACTAATATTTTTGAAAAACGCATGCTTTTTCATATACCTCAGTTTTTAATATTTTTCAAATCTTTTTATAAATTGCCCTTGACAAATTTTTTGGGTGTGCTATGGTGGCTTATGAAGTTAAGATCTGCGCTTTTTCATTAAAGCGACTGAGATTAAAACTTCAAAAGTACAGTTTAGAATTTATCATGCAAGATGCGCAGGATGTGATAAGTTCGAAAGAGGATAAGGAGAAGGTATGGAAAGCAGAACCGTTTTTTTTGTAAAACCAGTAAAAGAAGATAATATCGCCGTTTTTAACAAACACCCAGGCCATGAGGCACTCCACCACCTGAGATAACTGGAGACCGAGATCCGGCATGCCGAGTTCAGAAAAAAAGGAGGTAAAAAGATGATCTAAAATTCGCCTTTGGCTAAAGGGCAACGAACTTACAAGAAAAGGATTTTCTTAGGAACATTCCAAGAAAAGATTCTTGTGGTAATTATAGCGCTTTCAAAAATAAAAGGTGCCGAAGAGCGAGAGACATCATGCAGATAAAGAGTTCGCTATTAAAAGAATTCTGGAAAGTAATACGTTTCTCGTTCACGCAGACAAGTCCATTGTCTGTTTTCTTTTGTTTAAAAAGCATTTTTAAAAACTGACACTTTATTTTCTTCCAAATCTTGCAAAAGGATTTTTTTATTTTAAAATTTTAAACCGAATTTCTAATCCTTTTCATCAACTCCAAATAAAAATAAACATTATGAATGCTTGCCAAACGCAGAGCAAGTAATTCATTAGAAACAAATAAATGCCTTAGATACGCGCGGGAATAATTTTGACAAGTGAAGCATTTACAATTTTTGTCAATCGGCTTTTTGTCAGTTTTAAACTTCTCATTCGTAATATGCAAGATCTCATAAAAGTTTTTATTACACTTCTCTGTAACTTTTAACTTTTTACTTTCTACTTTAAATTTATAGATCGTTCCATGTCTTGCATTTCTCGTTGGAATCACACAATCAAACATATCAATCCCTTTTGCAACACTCATAACAACCTCTTCTGGCTTGCCGACCCCCATCAAATATCTCGGTTTATCTTCTGGCAAAAATGGCGCAGTCCAGTCAATAACACGCAACATTTTCTCGCTCGGCTCTCCCACCGAAACTCCGCCAATCGCGTAACCGTCAAAGTTTAATTCTAATAGTTGTTTAGCCGATCTTTCTCGCAAATCCTTATAGGTTCCTCCCTGCACAATGCCAAATAATAATGAATTGTCATCCTGAGCTTGTCGAAGGATGCTATGGTTAGTGAGTCTGCCACTCTTCGACAAGCTCAGAGTGACATCTTTTTTGTGTTTTGTTTGGCTTTTGTGTTTTATGCTTTGTATTTTTTCAAAATAATCTTTACAGCGACCAGCCCATCTCGTTGTCATTTCCAAAGATTCTTTAATATACTTTTTTGTAGAAGGATATGGCGCGCATTCATCCAAAACCATTATAATATCGCTTCCCAAATTTCGCTGAATCTCAATCGATTTTTCTGGAGTTAGCAGATGGCGAGATCCATCAATGTGAGACTGGAAGCTTACTCCTTTCTCGGTAATTTTTCTCATCTTTGCCAGAGAAAAAACCTGATATCCGCCGCTATCCGTTAAAATTGGTTTTTGCCAATTCATAAAATTATGCAGCCCACTGAATTTTTTAATTAGCTTATCTCCCGGTCTTAAATATAAATGATAAGTATTTCCCAGAATTATATTTGCGCCAAGTTTTTCCATTTCAACGCTATCAATTGACTTCACGCTTCCGCAAGTCGCGATCGGCATAAAACACGGGGTCTCTATAACCCCGTGCTCTGTTTTTAATTTACCTAATCTGGCATTAGATTTTTTTGATTTTTTGAGAAGTTTAAACATAATAAAAATTTTTCGTTATTGTCATCCCAGAATTTTTTCTGGAGCGAAGCGTAAGAAAAAATATCTGGGATCCAGTTAATCTCACTTTAATAAATTATACGAAAATTATTATTCATTAAGACTTACTGGATTCCCGCCTCCGCGGGAATGACAACTTTTACGCCTTCCTCAAAACCCTCCCCGCTAATTCACCCGTATGTTCACCATTTTCTATAACCATTTTTCCATTAATAACTACTTGTTCAATTCCTTCTGAATACTGATATGGATTATTGAAATCAGCTTTATCTATGATAGAATTAGGATTAAAAACAACGACATCCGCGTAAAATCCTTTTCTTAAAATTCCTCTTTCCTTCAATCCTACTTTTTTAGCTGGCTTAGAAGTCATTTTTTTTATAGCGTCTTCTATGCTTAAAATTTTTCTTTCTCTGACATACTTTCCCAAAATCCTTGGAAATGTCCCAAAACATCTTGGATGAATAATTTCTCCAGTCCTTATATATTCAATATTGTAAGCAGCATCAGCCGAAGAAATTATACAGTGAGGACTTTTTAATGCCAGTTCAATATTTTCTTCACTTAAAATTTTTCTATCAAACACGATTACATGCCCATTAGCGCTAATTAAAAGCTCTATTATAGCCTCTTCTGGACTTATTTCTTGTTTGGACGCAATATCCATAATTCCCTTCCCTACTATTTCTTTTAACTTTGGACAAATTGAAATTATAATATTTTCATAATTATAATTCATTTCTTTTATCTCTTTTATTATTTTATTTCGTAAATCCAAATCTTTTAATCTTGAAATCATTTTTTTTCTCCCTCCTTCTGAAACCCAGTCTGGCAAGAGAATATATAAAACCGAACCAGTCGTATTGTAAGGATATATATCAAAACTAATTTCAACATTTTCTTCATTAGCGACATTTATCATTTCCAGCGCGCGAAACATATCAGACCAATACCTTTTTCCAATAGCTTTCAAATGCGAGATTTCAACAGGAACTTTAGTTTCTCTGCCGATTTGAATTGTTTCATTTATGCTTGGAAGCAATTCTTCGGCTTCTCCCCTAATATGACTGGCATAAAAAGAATCGTTTGCTTTTAATATTTCTGTTAAATATTTTATTTCATTGATTGTAGTCATTTTGGCATGTGAAAAAACAAGTCCTGTTGACATCCCAAATGCCCCGTCCGCCAAACTATCAGAAAGCATTCTGCCAATCATTTTTATTTCTTCATCTGTTATTCTTCTAATCTCGTCTCCCAATAATCCTCTCCTTAATGTTTCGTGTCCGACTAATGTGCCAAAATTAAGTCCGACATTTCTTCTGTCAAGCTCGTTCAGAAATTCTTTAGTTCTAATCCAGTTTATATTAGTATTGCCAATATCAACCCATTTGCTAATCGCTTTAATTGAATTTTCTCCTAATACTGGCGCCAACGATGATCCGCAATTCCCGCCGATTATGGTGGTTATTCCTTGGGTTACTTTGCTATCTAATCTTGGTATTGAGAATAATGTCCAGAAATTATCTGAGTGATCAAGTATATCAATAAATCCAGGGCAAACAACCATCCCCTTTGCGTCTATAACTTTAGCCGCTTTAGTATTGTCATCTAATTTTTCAACAACAGTTATCTTATCTTTCTCTATCCCAACATCAGCGATTTTCCCTTTGGTTGCAGTCCCATCAATTACAGTTCCATTTTTTATTAATATGTCTAACATAGGATTTAGGTTATGAATATTTATTTTTTATTTTTCTGTGAATTTGAACGAGGAAAGAATTTGATCAAAAATTGGTATTAAATCTTTTTTATCATTTTCTACATAATAAAGAATATTATTATCCTTAGTCCATTTCTCATCAATTTCTAAAATTCTGATTTCTCTAAGGATAAACTTCTTTTCAATTAAATTAAATTCTTCAGCCTCTCTTCCCGCAAATATTATTTTCTCAAATTCTTTTTTAATTGATGGTGAATCAACTGCATGTCCAATGGCATCAATTGAAAAATGGGCATGAGGCAAATTATCAGAAGTTGGCTTTAAAAGTAAAGTTCCCCTGTGTTGATCGCGAAAAGTCCACTCCTCTGGATATTTCACCTCAAACCCAAACTCCTCATTTCGATAAGTCTGCCAGTCAGATATGTCCACTTCTGTTATTTTTTCTTTAATTGTGAATTCATTAGAATAATAATATTTTTTAACTCTACCATATCTATCCCAACTCATTACCCTAAATCTCAATTTTTTATTTATTGGTAATTTTTCATCACATAACCCAATTTTTTGATCCCAGACATATTTCTCACTTGAATTTGCCTTAATTGACAAAGGCATTTTGTCACACACACTACTACACTCACAATGAATACCTTTTATCAAATCATCAAAAACAGGAATCCAGGATTTATCAAATCCAAGTTTGTCTAAGTTTACCCTTTCGCCATTATTCATTTCTAAAGATATTTTATTAAAAATTGTTTCCTTATTTAAATGGCTTTGTTGCATAAACC